>NZ_JBEHZD010000299.1:0-9516 GCF_040240285.1 Streptomyces sp. HSW2009
GGGGGGGGGGGGTGGGGGGGGGGGGGGGGGGGGGGGGCGGTTGGGGGGGGGGGGGCCGCCGGGAGCACCGGGGCCGCCGCCCGGGTCGGCGTGCCGGTGGCCGCGAGGCCGAAGTGGGCGCGCAGTTCGGCGCCCTTGGTGCGCACCAGGTGCGCGGTCAGCTCGTCGACGCTGTCGTACTCGAAGAACAGCGTCTTGGACAGCGCCCCGACCTGCTCCTCAAGCTCCTGGGTCATGCTGATGATGAGGATGGACTCCACGCCGTAGCGGCCGAAGGAGGTGTCCGTCCTGATTTCGGAGGTGGGCAGCTTGGTGAAGCGGGCGACCAGGCGCACCAGGTGGTCCCGGGTCCGGCCGCGCAGCACCGGGTCGTCCTCGGCACCGGAGGCGGCTGAGGCACCCAAGGCACCAGGGGCAGTGGGCGTTGTTCCGGGCGCGGCGGCCGGCGCGGGCTGCTGTGCTGGGGCCGTCTGGGCCGTCTGGCCCGCGGGCCAGGACGCCAGCAGCTCCCAGGTGCGCGGCTCGCCCTTGACCACCACTACCTGCGGGGCGTCGCCGGCCAGTGCGGTGAAGAAGGCGGCGACGCCGTCGGCGGTGGTCAGCGGGTGCAGCCCGAGTTCGGCCCTGGCCCGCTCCGCCGCGCCGTCGGCGGCGTGCATGGCGCCGCCCTCGCGCCACAGCGGCCAGCCGAGGGAGAGGGTGCGGCCGGCGCGCAGTCCTCGCCTGCGCAGCGCCTCGCGCCGGTGGGCGTAGTGGTCCAGATAGGCGTTGGCGAAGCCGTAGTCGGCCTGCCCGAGGTTGCCGAGCGTGCCGGCCAGCGAGGAGAAGAGGACGAAGAAGTCCAGCGGTTCGCCGCGCAGCGCCTCGTCCAGCAGGGCCGTGCCGCGCACCTTGGCGGCGAGCACGGCAGCCGCCTCCTCGCGGGTCTTCTTCAGCAGGAAGGAGTCCCGGATCACGCCGGCGGAGTGGATGACGCCACTCAGCGGCCCGAACGCGCTGCGGGCCTGGCTGACGAGGGTGGCCACCCCGTCGGCGGTGCTCACGTCGGCCGTCACGTACTGGACCTGCGCCCCGGCGTCGGCCAGTTCGGCGAGCGCCGCGCGGCCCTGCGCGTCCAGCGGGCGGCGCCCCGAAAGCACCAGCCGCACCCGCTCGCGGCGGGCCAGCTCCCGGGCGAAGACCAGCCCGAGACCGCCGAGACCACCGGTGATCAGGTACGTGCCGCCGGCGCGCAGCGGGCCCCGGCCGCCATCGGCCGCGCCCTGGTCGGGCAGCGCGACGAGGCTCCGTACGGTGCGGCGGTCGCCGTCGTAGCGGACCTCGGCCGCGGCGTCCGACCGGTCGAACTCGGCCAGCAGCAGGGCGGCTGCGGCGTCGGCCGGGCGCGGGGTGAGGGTGATGCCGCGGTAGCGGAAGGCGGGCTGTTCCTGGCCGACGACGCGGGCGAAGGTGCCGACGGCCGCGTACTCGGGGCGCGGGCCGTCCTGCTGCTCGACGGCGGCGTGCAGCAGGCGGACGCCGCCGCTGGGGCGCTCGCCCAGCAGGGCCTGGGTGACCTCCTGGAGCAGGAAGTACTCCTGCTCGGCGGCCCGGGCGCCGGCCAGGTCGCCGTCGTCGGCCGGCGGGCCGCGCCAGATCAGGACGCGCTCGGGGAGGCGGCCGGCGCGCAGCGCGGGCACCAGGTCATCGGCGGCGCGCACCACGTGCAGGTCGGCCTGCGCGTCGTGGTGCGCCACGGCCCGGCGGAGCGCCTGTTCGCTCTCGTCATCCGGGGTGAGGGCGAGGATGCGGCCACCCCTGGGGGCGTCGTTCCGCGCGTCGTGCGGTTCGTGGGCGGGCTGCCACTGCGGGGTCCAGTACCGGACGTGCTCGGTCATATCCTCATTCACCTGTTCTCAGCCCCGGTCACGAAGGACTTGAGGGCGTAGTCCTTGACGACCACGAGCGCCTTGCCCGTCAGGTCGGTCAGGGTGATGTCGAAGCGGTCGATCGCGCCGTGGGCCCGGGCCCCGTCGCCGCTGCGGCGCAGGTAGGCCACGCATTCGGCGGGCAGTGGCCCGCGGACGTCCAGGGCGGCCACCGAGAAGGGCAGCAGCAGCCTGTTGCCGGCGGCCGGCTCGGCTGGGCCGCCCATGAGCGCGATCACGGCCTGGAAGGCGCCGTTGACCAGGGCCGGTTGCAGGACGTCGAGCGGGTGCAGGTCGGTGGCCTGGGGCAGTGCGAGTTGGGCGATGGCCTCGCCGTCCCGGAACAGCACCTCCTCGATCACCTGGAACGCCGGCCCGTTGTCCAGGCCGGCGGCGGCCAGCGCCGCGTAGCCCGCGGGCCCGGCGAGCTTGCCCTCGCAGCCGGCGATGACGCCGGACAGGTCGAGCGGCTGCGCCGAGCCGTCCGGGACGGCGGGTCCGGCAGCCCCGGCGGCGATGTCGATGCGTGCCTCCATGCACACCCGGGCCGCCTGCGGGCCCTCGTCCAGGCCGATCTGGACCAGGACGGAGTCCTCTTCGGGGAAGAGCCGCACCGTCACCTCGACGGGTGCGTCGTCCACCTCGATGGGGTGCCGCCACAGCACGTCCCGTACCGAGCGCACCTCCTGCTCCAGGCTGAGCGCCCCGGCCAGCCGCGCCATCTCCAGCGTCACCGAGCCGGGCAGCACCTTCCGGCCGCCGACGCGGTGGCCGTCCAGGAAGGGTTCGCGGCCGGTGAAGGTGGTGGTGTAGCGCTGCTCAAACAGGGACGAGCGGTTGTGGTGCAGCAGCGGGGTGAGGCCGGCCGCGGTGAGCTGGACCGCGGTGGCGGCCAGCGGGGTGGCCGCGTCCCGGGGCGGCATCCAGTGCCGGGGCCGGGCGAACGGGTAGGTCGGCAGGCTGATCCGGCGCCGTCCCGCGCCGGCGGTCAGCGCCTCCCAGTCCAGGTCCTGGCCGCTCACCCAGGCGGTAAGCAGCGGTTCCAGGTCGCCGGCCGCGTACTGGGCGCGTACCGCTTCGGCCGCGGTCCCACGCTGCGGCGGTACGGGCGTGGTGACGGTGCCGCGGTGGCCGGCCGGGCGGCCGGCCAGGTAGTCGGCGAGGCCCGCTTCGAGTGCGTCCTGGCTGGCGACGACGAAGCCGAGGCGCTCCTCGTGGGCGTCGCGGCCGACCTGGAGGGTGTGGGCGACGTCGGCCAACTCGGCCGCCGTCAACCGGTGCCGCTGCAACCAGCCGAGCAACCGCTCAGCGACAGTGTGCAGTTGGTCCTCACGGCGGGCCGACAGCGGCACCAGGACGGGGCCTGCCTCGGCCTCGTCCCGGGCCGGCTGGTGCGGCGCCTGGTGTTCGGCGATGACCACGTGGGCGTTGGTGCCGCCGGCGCCGAAGCTGGAGATGCCGGCGACCCGCGGCCCTGCGGCCGGCGCCTGCCAGGGGATGACCTGCTGCGGCACCGTGAAGGGGGTGGCGGCGAAGTCGATCTCCGGGCTGAGCTCCGTCGAGTGCAGTGAGGGCACGATCTCCCGGTGCCGCATCTGAAGCAGCACCTTGCTGATCCCGGCCATGCCGGCGGCGCTCTCGCAGTGGCCGATGTTCGACTTCACCGAGCCCAGGTAGCAGCGGTGCGCGGGGTCGGCGCCGAACGCCTTGGTCAGCGCGGAGACCTCGATCGGGTCGCCGAGCCGGGTGCCGGTGCCGTGCGCCTCCACGTAGGAGACCTGTTCCGGCGCCACTCCGGCGCGCTCAAGCGCGCGCTGGATGACGGCGGTCTGGGCGTGCGGGTTGGGCACCGTGTAGCCGTTGGTCTTGCCGTCGTGGCTGACCGCGGTGCCCTTGATGACGCCGTAGACGTGGTCGCCGTCGGCGATCGCCTTCGCCAGCGGCTTGAGCAGGACGGCACCCACGCCCTCACCGGGCACGTAGCCGTCGCCGCCGGTGCCGAAGGACTCGCAGCGTCCGCGGGTGGAGGCGAAGTGGTGCTTGCCCAGCATCAGGAACTTGTTGGGGTGCAGGGACAGGTTGACGCCACCGGCCACGGCCAGTTCGCACTCGCCCGAGGTGAGGCTCTGGGCGGCCAGGTGCAGGGCGACCAGCGACGAGGAGCACATGGTGTCGACGGCCAGGCTGGGCCCGTGGAAGCCGTACTGGTAGGAGACCCGGTTGGCGATGGAGGCGGCGCTGCCGTTGAGGGTGATCATCTCGCCGCGCAGTTGCTGCTGGGCCGCGTAGAGCTGGTACTCCTCGTACATCACACCCACGTACACGCCCACCGGCCGCCCGGTCAGCGACCGCTTGCTGTAGCCGGCGTCCTCCAGGCTGTGGTGGACGCACTCCAGGAAGATCCGCTCCTGGGGGTCCATCACCTCGGCCTCGCCGGGCGAGATGTTGAAGAACAGCGAGTCGAAGGCGGTCGCCTCGTCGACGAAGCCGCCCCAGCGGGCGTAGGTGCGGTCCCCGCGGCCGTGCTCGGGGTTGAGGTAGGGCGCGTGGTCCCAGCGGTCGGCGGGGATCTCCGTAATGGAGTCCCGGCCCTGGCGCAGGTTGGTCCACAGCTCGGCGATGTCGCCGGCCTGTGCGTAGCGGCCGGCGAGCCCGATGATGGCGACGTCCAGGGCGCCGGTGTCGGCCGCCGGTCGGCCATCGCCCGCCACCGGTTGCGCGGTGGCGCGGCCCCAGCCGGCGGGCCAGGTGGCCGGCAGGCTGACGCCCTGCGCCGTACCGGAGGCCGTCGTGCCGGTGGCCGCTCCGGCGGGGGCGGCCGGTGCGGGGACGGCCGGGGCCGCCGCGGCGGGCGCGACGAGCTGGGCGACCTGCTGCGGGTGGCTGGCCGTGAGGGATTCGGCCAGCTCCTGCACGGTCTGGTTCTCGAAGAAGATCGTCTTCGGCAGCGGGCCGAAGTGCTGTTCCAACTGCTGGGTGAGGTTGATGATCAGCACCGAGTCGATGCCGTAGTTCTCCAGCGGTACGTACGCGTCCACGCGGGCCGCGTCGAGCTTGATCTCCTCGGCGACGACGCCCTTGAGGAAGGTGGCCAGCGCTTCGGTGTGGTCACCGGTGTCGGCCGCGGTCGGCTCCGGCGCGGTGCCGGGCTCCGGTGCGGTCTGCGGGGTGTTGGCAGTCTGGGCCCGCAGGTAGCCGCGGAGCTTGCCGGCGTCGCCGACCAGCGGCAGCACCTGGCTCTCGCCGGTGGCCACGCACGCGGCGAGGACGGCGAGGCCGGTGGCCCGGTCGAGGACGGCGAGGCCGGCGGCGTCGGCCGCGACCTGGGTCTGCTGGGCGCTGAGCGCCATGCCGCCGTCCTGCCAGAGCTGCCAGTTGACGGACAGCGTCCGGCCCTGGCGTTCGCCGCGGGCCACCCGTTCGGTGCGGCGGGCCGCGAAGTGGTCCATGAAGGCGTTGCCGGCCGCGTAGTCGGCCTGCCCGGCGTTGCCCAGGGCGCCGGCCGCGGACGAGAAGAGCAGGAAGAACTCCAGCGGCGCGGTGCTCGTGGCCTCGTCGATGGCGAGCAGCCCGGCCGTCTTGGCCGGCAGCACGGCCCGTACGTCATCGGCGCTCTTGCCGGTGAGCAGCCGGTCGCGGGTGACGCCCGCGCAGTGCAGCACGCCGTGCAGCGCGCCGTGCGCCGCGGTGGTGCGGGCCACCAGATCACGGCAGGCCGCCGCGTCGGTGACGTCGGTCTGCGCGTACTCGACCAGCGCGCCGCGGGCCCGCAGCCGCTCGACGGCGGCTTCGGTACGGGCGCCGGGCGCCGAGCGGCCGGTGAGGACCAGGCGCGGCGCGGTGACGCTGCCGGCGATCTCCTCGGCGAGCAGCAGGCCGAGCCCGCCGGCGCCGCCGGTGATCAGGTAGACCCCGCCGTCGCGCCACAGCGGGGCTTCGGTGCCCGCCGGGGTGGCCAGTTCGGTCCACTCGCGGACGGCGCGCCGGGCCCCTGCGGTGTGCCGCACGATCTGGTCGGTGGGCCAGGCGCGTTCGGCGCGCAGCCGCTCGGCGAGGGCGGCCGGCTGGGGCCGGTCGGTGGACCACAGGAGTTGCACGCTGGCGGCCGGGTGCTCGCTGCCGAGTGTCTGGAGCAGCCCGGCGAGGCCGAGGGCCGCCTCGTCCGTCCCGGTGTCGTCGGCCACGACCTGCACCAGCAGGCGCTGCTTGCGGCCGTCGTGCAGCAGGGTGGCCGCCTCGGCGACCAGGGCGATGACGTGGTCCTGGTAGCGGTCGGCGGGCAGGGCCGCGCCCGAGGTGAGGGCCCGCACCTGGGCTTCCGGCAACAGCCGTGCCAGTTCGGCCAGTTGGCCGGCCGCGGGGTCGCGAACCAGTACCACCCACCGGTCGTAGTGGGCCCGGGCCTGCGGCGCCGGCAGCTCCTGCGGGCGCCAGCGGGGGGCGAACAGCAGCCGCTCGGCAGCGCCGCCGGCCGCCGCCTCGAAGGTGAAGCGCTTGAACGCCACCTGGTCAAGGCGGACCGCGACGCGCCCGGCCTCGTCGCACAGCGTGATGTCGACCTTCTTCAGCCGGTCCCCGCCGTTGGTGGCGGGCCGCAGGTGGGCCCACATCACCGGGGTCAGCGCGCCGCTGACGGTGACGTCCTGGACGGCGAAGGGCAGTTCGGCCGAGGCGCCCGCGGTCTGCGGCAGGGTGTCGGGGTCGTCCGGGAGCGAGAGCGCCAGGGTCGCCTGGAGCGCGGCGTCCAGCAGTGCCGGGTGCAGCGCGTACCGCTCGGCGTCGGCGGCGACGGCGGCCGGCAGCCGCAGCGCCACCAGCACCTCGTCGGTGCCCCGGTGGACCGTGTCGATGGCCTGGTGGGCGGGCCCGTAGTCGATGCCCATGCGGGTGAACGCGCCGTAGCACCAGGCGCCTTCGACCACCGGGCGGGTGCAGCGGGCCCGTACCGCGGCCAGGTCGAGCGTGTCGGCCGCCGGCGCGCTGACGCCGGTGAGGTGAACGCTGCCCTGGCAGTGCACCTCGTCGCTGTGGATGCGGAAGGCGATGGCGTCGGTGTGCTCGCCCGGGGTGAGCGTGACGTGCACGGTGCGCGGCTGGTCGCCGACGGTGCACGGGCGCAGCCACACCACGTCGCGCACCCGCAGGTCGGCCGCGTCGGCCTGCTCGGGCAGGGCGGCGCGCACCGCGGCGAGCGCCATCTCCAGGTAGGCCACGGCCGGCAGCAGCTTCTGGCCGCCGACCCGGTGGTCGGTGAGGAAGAACTCGCGGCCGGTGAAGGTGGCGGAGAAGCGCAGCCCCTCCAGGGTGGAACTGTTGCGGTGCAGCAGCGGGTGGAGCTGGTCGACGGCGGCGCCGGCCGGGCGCGGGTTGGCCGGCCCGGTGACCCAGCAGCGTTCCTTGGCGAACGCGTAGCCGGGCAGTGGCACCCGGCGCAGCGGCCGGCCCGCGTGCAGCAGCGACCAGTCCGGGGCGATGCCCTCCACCCACAGTTCGGCGACCTTGTCCAGGCGCCGTTCGCGCAGCAGCCCGGCCATCATGTCGGAGTCTTCGAAGAGGCCGACGAGCAGCTTGGACTGGCTCTTGGCGCCGCGGCTGTTGCCGGTGTGCACGCGCGGCGAGCCGGTGCCGGCCAGGTACGCCTCCAGGGCGCCGATCAGCCCGCCGAGGTCGTCGGCGACGATCGCGAGCCGCTCTTCCATGGCCTCGCGCCCCTGTTGCAGGGTGTGGGCGACGGCGTCGAGGTCGGCGCCGTCGAAGCGGTCCCTGGCCGCGGCGAGGTGGTGGCCGGCGAGCTCGCGCAGCCGGTCCGCGTCGCGCGCCGAGTAGACGAACAGGTACGGGCCCGCGGGCGCGGCGGCCGGCCGCTGGCGCCGCTCGACGTACTCCTCGACGATCAGGTGGGCGTTGGCGCCGCCGGCGCCGAAGGAGCTGATGCCGGCGCGCCGCGGCTGGTCACCCGGCACCTCCCAGGCGGCCAGTTCCTGCTGGACCGCGAAGGGGCTGCGGGCGAAGTCGATGTACGGGTTGAGCGTGGTCGAGTGCAGTGAGGGTGCCAGTTGGCGGTGCTTGAACTGCAACAGGACCTTGGTCAGCGCGGCGACGCCGGCGGCTGACTCCAGGTGGCCGATGTTCGACTTGAGCGAGCCGATCGCGCAGAACCCGGTGTCCTTGGTGTGGTTGCGGAAGGCGTTGGTGAGCGCGGTGATCTCGATCGGGTCTCCGAGCGAGGTGCCGGTGCCGTGCGCCTCGATGTAGGAGAGGGTGCGGGCGTCGACACCGGCGTCGGCGAGGCCGGCGCGGACCAGGTCGGCCTGCGCGTTGGGATTGGGCACGGTGAAGCCGGTGGTCTTGCCGCCGGCGTTGATCGCGCTGCCCTTGATGACGCCGTAGACGTGGTCGCCGTCGGCGACGGCCCGCTCCAGCGACTTGAGCACGACCGCGCCCACGCCCTCGCCGGGCACGTAGCCGTCGCCGCCCTCGCCGAAGCTGCGGCAGCGGCCGTCGCTGGCGGCGAAGTTGCCCTGGCTGAGCAGGATCAGTTTGTTGGGGTGGATGGTGAGGTTGACGCCGCCGGCGATGACGACGTCGCTCTCCCCGCGGCGGATGCTCTCGCAGCCCAGGTGGATGGTGGTCAGCGACGAGGAGCACATGGTGTCGACGGCCATGCTCGGGCCGTGCAGGTTCATGAAGTACGACACCCGGTTGGCGATCGCCGCGAACGAGGACGGTACCGGGACCGGCTCGCCCTTGACCTCGCCCTGGAACAGCTCGTACATGCCGTACATGACGCCGACGTAGACGCCGACGCTCTGGTCGGCGAGGCCGGCGCGGGTGTAGCCGGCGTCCTCCACGGCGCGCCAGGCGGTCTGGAGGAAGAGCCTGGCCTGCGGGTCGAGGAAGTCGGCCTCGCCCGGGGAGATGTTGAAGAACAGCGGGTCGAACTGGTCGACGTCGCGCAGGAAGCCGCCCCACTTGGCGTACGCCTTGCCGGGGGTGCGGCCCTCGGGTGCGTAGTACTGGCTGTGGTCCCAGCGCTCGCCGGGGACCTCGCGGATGGAGTCGGTGCCGGCGGCCAGGTTGGCCCAGAACTCCTTCAGGGTGTCGGCGTCCGGGTAGCGGCCGTCGACGCCGATGATGGCGATGTCCTGGGCGGCGGGGGCCGGCGCCGGGCGGGTCTGCGCGGCCTGCTGCCAGAAGCGGGCGGGCGCGGGGCGCTCGGCTGCCGGGGCCGAGGTGGCGATCTCAGGCTGGGCGGTCGCGTCCGCTGCCGGCTCCGGTACGTCATCGATCGCCGCGGCGTCGGCCGGTGCGCCGAAGAGGCGCTGGACGTCGTCGGCGCGGTCGGCGACGAACCAGTCGGCGAGCTCCTCGATCGTGCCGTACTCGAAGAACAGGGTCTTCGGGAGCTCCCCGAAGTCCTCCTCCATCCGGCGGGTGAGGCTGATCATGATGATCGAGTCGATCCCGAACATCTCGAACTCGTCGCTCGGGTCGATCTTGTCGGCGTCGCTCTTGGTGCGCTCGCTGATGACCTGCGTGAGGTAGCCGATCACCGCGGCGCGGTGGTCGGCGCCCGCCCCCCGCCCGCCCGCCCCCGCGCGCGCCGGGG
>NZ_JBEHZD010000003.1:0-51633 GCF_040240285.1 Streptomyces sp. HSW2009
TTTTAATCGACCCGCCCCCCCCCTACACAACCACATGGAGGCGGGGCGCCCGGGCCAGATGTGAAAACCCCCCCGGGCCCACCGGCGGCGCGCCCCGCGCGCCGGGGGCGCCCGCCCCCGCGGCGACCGCGGCGACCACGGCGAGGCCCACGCCGATCCGCAGCCGGCGGGCGCCCCGCACCCGCCCGCGCCGGCCGCCGCCCCCTGCACCGCGGCCGTCCGCTCCCGCAGTGGTTCCCCGCACCGCTCCCCCTCTCGCTGCGCCGGCGCCCGCCGTTGACGGACGGTCCGGCCCTGGCCGCCTGCCCGCGTCCCGGGTGGCGCGTACTGCCCGCGCCCGGGCGCGGGGCCTTCCCCTCCTCCCTCTCGGGTGCCGCCGGGCGCCGCCGAGTTTTTTCGCCCCGGCTGCGCCGCCCCGGCGGTCCCCGCCGGCCGGCACGGGGCGGGGAGCCCCGTACTCTCCCCGCCCCGCGCCGGTCACCGTCGCCGGCCGCCCCTCAGCGGCACAGCGCGGAGTCCACCAGGGCCCGGACGTCGCCCGGCCCCTGCTTGACCGTGTGCCGGTCCGCGGTGACGGCGACGGAGCCGGCCCGGCCGCGGTCGGGGGCGCCGCCGCGGGTCTGGTAGCCGGGGATGTCACCGCCGTGCCCCCAGGCCAGGCCGCCGCAGGTGAGCGGCGTGCTGATGAGGCCGAGCCCGTAGCGGGCGCCGGCCCACAGCTTGCCGTCGGTGGGGACCGTGGTGCGCATCTCGGCGAGCTGAGCGGGGGCGAGGAGTTCGCCGCCGAGCAGGGCGGTGAAGAACCGGTTCAAGTCGGCCGGGGTGGAGATGAGCTGCCCGGCGGCCCAGCCCCAGGACGGGTCGAGCTCGGTCATGTCCTGGAGCGGCGCGCCCGCCTTGTCCGCGTAGTAGCCGCGCGGGTGCGGCCCGGGGATGCGCTCGTCGCCGACGCCGGGGAAGGTGGTGTGGCGCAGGCCGATGCGGTCGATGATCCGGCGGGTGATCTCCTCGGCCAGCGGCCGTCCGGTGACCTTCTCGATGATCAGCCCGGCAAGGGTGTAGTTGGTGTTGCTGTACTCCCAGCCGGCGCCGGGCGCGAACAGTGCCTTGTGCGCCAGGCCCAGGTCGAGCGTGGTGCGCGGCTGCACGTAGGTGTGCCGCTCGCTGCCGGTGATGTCGCCGAGGTAGGGCACGTAGTCCGGCAGGCCGCTGGTGTGCTGGAGGAGCTGACGGACCGTGATGTTCCGGCCGTCGATGCCCTCGCCGCGCACCAGCCCCGGCAGATACCTGTCGACGGGCTGGTCGAGCCCCACCTTGCCCTCGCCGACCAGTTGCAGGACGACGGCCGCGGTGAACGTCTTGGTGTTGCTGCCGGCCCGCACCCGGCCGTTGAGCGGGGCCTTGGCCCCGGTGCGCAGGTCGGCGACGCCGGCGACCTGGTTACGGGTCCGCCCGTCGGGCTCGGTGGTGGCGGCCAGCGCCGCCGGGTACTGGTCGTCGCGCACCAGGTGGACGAGGCCCTGGCCCACCGTGTCCTGCGGGCGGTGCGGGGCGGCCGTCGCCGGCAGGGTCGCGCCGACGGCGCGCGCCGTGCTGACCACCGCGGCCACGGCGAGCGCGCGCCGCGGCCGGCGCGGGGCGAAGCGGGCCCCCGCCGGGCGGGAAGACGGGGCCGGTGGACGGTCCGAGAGCCGAGTCATCGAAGGAACCTCTTGGTCACGCCCGGTGGGCGCGGCGGATGGGTGGGTTGGTGCCAGGTCGCGGGGCGGGGGCGCGCCCCCGCGTCCCGGCCGTCGTACCGTCTGCGTCGGTTGACGCAGGGCCCGGCCGCCGGGTTGCGGGGCCCGCCCCGGGCGCGGGTGGCGGGACTGCTGGTAGGGCGTCAGCTCCGGGGCGCTGCGGGTCCGCGGACGCCCCGTCCGCCTCGTACGGGGTGCCGGGTGGCGCAGGTGCGGGCGGCGGGGGCCGATCGGGGCCGCGGGGCGGGGCGTCACCGCGGCGTGGTCGTGGTGACCCGGTGCAGGTGGACCACGATGTCGTAGTTCCGGGCGAGCCGCGTCGACTCGTACTCGGCCGCCGGCCAGGAGGCGCCGATGCTGCGCACCGGGCGGGCGGTCGTCAGCCAGCTCCGGGCGGCGCGGGGCGCCGTGCGGGTGTCCAGGTAGTAGTCACCCTTGGCGACCCGTTCCAGGGTGTGTTCGCTGCTGTCGGGGGCGGCGGGGCCCAGTTCGACGGGGCGGTAGACCTTCTTCGGGTCCTCGGGGTCGACCGCGTTGAACCCGCCCTGCCCGAAGGTGAATCCAAGGTTGACGTACCGCTTGCCGAGTTCCTTGCGCAGCACCTCGCCCTGGGTGGTGGGGTAGTAGTCGGGCACGTTGGACTCGCCCGCGACGTGCGTGTTGTGGGCGGACAGGAAGACCCGGGTGCCGGTGTGCCGCTGCCACCACACCGTGTTGGCGGCCATCACCTCGTCCCGGTAGCGCATCGCGCCCGGCGCGTCACCCACCATGTCGTAACCGAACAGGGTGCCCACCTGGGCGATGGCCCTGGCGTGCTGGATGACCAGCGCGTGCGCCCGCCGGTCGGGTCCCGGCCGCTGCCGCTCCAGCAGGGTGAGTACGGACTGCACGTCGTCCCTGAGCTGTTGCCGTTCGGCCAGCGGCATCGCGAACCTGGACGTCATCGTCTCGTCCATGCCGGCGGTCGGCCGCGACGCCGCGTACTTCTGCTTGACGGCGGGCAGCAGGGCCGGATAGTTGCGGGCGACGTACGCGGTGACCCGGTCGAAGAGTTCGGGCCCGGCGAAGGCCGCGTCGTTGCCGGCCACCCGGAGTTGGTCGCGGTGCTCCTTGTTCCAGGCGCGCATCCAGCGGAACAGGTCCGCCATCTCCTCGGTGTTCCACAGCGCGCCGCCGTTCTGGAACTCCTCGTCCATGATGGTCGCCAGGTCGCCGTCGCCGGTGCGCACCCAGCGGTCCAGGCGCAGGCCGGCGCTCCACTGGATCTCGAAGGCGAAGGAACGGAAGTTCTGGTGCTCGACGAGGTAGCGGAACAGGCGGTGCTTGGTGGTGACGAACTCGGCCGACCCGTGGGTGGCCTCCCCGGCGCCGACGACGTCCGCCGCCCCCACCATCCGGCCGAAGGCCCGCAGGTCGCCGTCGAAGGGCGCGTCCGGCGCGGTGCTGCGCAGGGGCTGGTCAACGCGGGCCAACTCCCGCGCCGGGTCACCGCCGCCCGGCCCGGCGGCCGGCGCCGCACCGGCCCCGGTCAGCGCGGTCAGACACAGCGTCAGCGGAAGGGCGAGGAGCAACCCTGAGGTCCGGCGCCGGGTGCGGGCAGGGTGTCCGGTACGGGTACGGGCCACGCGCTCCGTACGGGTAACGGCCCCGTGCTCCGCACGGGTGGGGGCCGGGGCTCCGACGCGGGTGACGGACGTGGAAACCCCGGTCATGGGCCCGGTCTCGGGCACATCGTGTGATCGCATGTCTGGAGGCTAGGAAACCGCGCCCCGCCGGCACATCGCCCGCGGGCGCGAGTGCCCAGGTCCCGGTGCGTCCCGCGGCTGGGACGAGGGTCCTGCCCACCACCTCAGCCCGGGGCAGGACTTCGCTCGTACGCCGCGGGGGCGGGCGGGGGCCCACCTCAACCGGAAGGGGGTGTCGGGATGCGGTTCCGACCGGCATCGGAAGTATGACGGTCCATCAGGAATACATAGTGGACTGCTAGTTGGCGCCGCCATAACCCCTTCGGCGACGGGCGGTCAGGTTCACCCCACCCACCGCACCACAGGCCGCACCCACCCAAGCCGCCACCGCCGCCCCAGCCAAGCCCCGACCCCCATCACACCCACCCCCACACCCACGCCCCACATCCACACCCACAGAGCCCGCTACCCCTCCTCCCCCAACACCCGCGAACCGCCCACCGGTAGGTCCCACAGGTCTTCGCGGGGGCGGCCGGTTGCGGCCCAGGCGGCATGGGCGCGGCGCAGTGGCTCCGTCGGCGGTTCGGCCGAGAGCAGGAAGGTCGCCCAGTGCATGGGGGCCATCCGGCGCGCCCGCAGGTCCCCGTGCGCCCGGACCGCCTCTTCGGGGTCCAGGTGTACGGGGCGCAGCATCCAGCGCGGTTCGTACGCGCCGATCGGCAGCAGGGCCAGGTCGATGCCCGGGTAGCGGTCGCCGATCTCGGTGAACCAGTGGCCGTACCCGGTGTCGCCGGCGAAGTAGAGCCGGTGCCCGGGCGTGTCGTCCGCGCCGGGTGGGGCGGTGAGCACCCAGCCGCCCCACAGCGAACGGCAGGTGTCGATGAGGCCGCGCTTGCTCCAGTGGTGGGCGGGGACGAAGGCGAACCGTACGACGCCGCCGGCGGGCGCGGGCAGTTCCACCGCCTCCCACCAGTCGAGTTCCGTCACGTGGGTGAAGCCGCGGCGGCGACACCAGGGGGCGAGTCCTGCGGGCACCAGGAGCGCGGTGTCGCGCGGCAGCCGCTTGAGGGTGGGTGCGTCTAGGTGGTCGTAGTGGTTGTGGCTGATGACGACGGCGTCGATGTGCGGCAGGTCCTCCCAGCGCACGCCCACCGGCGTCACCCGGGCCGGGGTGCCGAAGATCCGCCGGGACCAGACGGGGTCGGCCAGGACGGTCAGCCCGCCGATGCGGATCACCCAACTGGCGTGCCCCACCCAGGTGAGCGCGACCGCCCCGGGCCCGGGCAGGGGCAGCGGGCCGGGCGCGAACGGCAGATCGGCGATGGTGTGCAGGGCCTGACTCGACGGCCGCAGCAGCCCCTCGCGGGCGAGCCTGGCCAGCGCGCGCCCACCCGGCAGCGGCGTGGTCAGCCGGTGGGCGAACGTCCTCGGCCAGCGGCGCACTCCACCGAGCGGGCGGGGCGCCGGCAGCGGACGTGGGCCCCCGTCGGTACGCGCGCGCCGGCCGGCCTGTGGGCGGGCCACGCCCGCGGGGCCGGCTTCGGTACGGAACCGCTCGGTCTGATCGGTCATCGACAAGGCTCCATTCGGTGAGGCGAACCGGTCGCGAGCGCGAAGCACCGCGCACCGAGACGGCTACCCCGTCCCGCCCCCACTCGACCGGCCGCGGCCCCCTTAGCCCAACGAATCCGGGGACGACGGGACCACGTCCCGCGCACCAGGGGTACGACGCCGCCCCTGGCAGCCGGGGCGGACGGGCGTCGGGCCGGGTTGACGACCAGACGGCCACCAGAGCAGCGGACGGCGGACGACGCCCGCCATCCGGCGAGCAACGGCCCCGGCCCAGGCGGCCCCCACCCCATCCAGCTCAGACCAATCCAGCTCAGACCAACCCAACCTGGGCCAGCCCAGCCCAGCCCAGTCGAGGCCAGTCGAGGCCAACCCAGCCCAGGCCAACCAGGCCGGCCAACCGAACTCAGCTCACCCCATCCACCCCAGCTCCCCGAAGGCAGCCGCAAGAAGGTCCAACGCACCGCGTACATGAGCTAGTTCAAGCGGTTGGCGCGTGTCGAGCGCGGCGAGCCGCTGGGTGTCGTCGGCGCCCAGCAGCGGTAGCGTGGACAGCCGTACGCGCAGTGCGTCGGGTGTGTCGCCGAACCGGTGGCCACCCGGGACCGGCCGCCCCAGCCGCCGGGTCAGCTCGCGCTCCAGGTCCACCGAGTCGGCGATGCCGCGTTCGGCCAGCGGCCCGCGCAGCTCTTCCAGGTCGGCGTAGAGATGACGGCCCGCGCACGGCGGCCGGCTGCGGACGCCCAGCGCGGCCAGCCGGTCGTAGGCCGCCGCGCCGACCGCCCCGAAGGCGCGCGCCGACCGCTCCACCCTGGCCCGTACCGGCTCCGGCTCCCGCAGGGCGTGCAGCGCCGCCGCGGCCACCGGGGCGGCGAGCTCGGCCCGTACGGCGCTCAGCGCGGCCAGCAGGTCCGACCGCAGTGCGGCCCCGTGGTCGGTGCGGGGGAACCTCGCCACGGCCGCCGGCCAACTCGGGGGCGTCAACGCACCGGCCAGATCGGTGAGCACCACGACCCGATCGGCCACCATCTCGGCCGGGCTGACCAGCACGTTCTCCGCCGGCCAGGGGGCAGGCGGCATCGGCCGGCCCGGGCCGGGCGCCGGTGGTCGGCCCGAGCCGGGCGGGCCATCGCGACCCCCCGTCGCATCGGGGGCGGACAGTCGCCCGGCGGCAGGAACGGGCCGCGCGCCCTCGGCCACCGGCCACGCCCCTTCCCGTGCGGGCCCGCCCGCGGCCGGATGCACCGTGTCCCGCCAGGTCTCGTCGCTGACCACCAGCAGGCCCGCCGCCTCGGCCGCCTCGCAGACCTCGTGCAGCAACTCGGGCGGCGCCCCCGTGCCGGTCGGGTCGTCGGCCACCGCGAGCAGCAGCACCCGCGGGTCACCGCCCTCGGCACGGACCCGGCGCACGGTCTCCAACAGGGCGAACGGATCGGGTACGCCACCGCCCGCGGCGGGGGCCGGCACCGGGTACACGGGCCGGCCGGCGAGCCGGGCGAGCGGCGCGTACCAGGCGGCCGAAGGGCGGGTGAGCAACACGTCGCCGCCGACGGTGGCGAGCAGTGCCAGCAGCAGCGGCTGCGCGCCGGGGCCGGCGAGCACGTCGTCGGGCGCGGTGTGCAGTCCGCGCCGCCCCCAGTAGTCACCGGCCGCGCGGCGCAGTGCGAGCGCGCCGCCGATCGGCTCCGGCCTGGTCCGGTCGGATGCCGCGGCGAGGTGGGCGGCGAGGTCGGGCAGCGGCGGCAACCCGCCCTCCGCCGCCCAGGGAAGGACCGGAGCGCTGGACGCGGGGTCGGGCCGCTGCATCCGTGTCTCCATATCCGCACCTCCATCGACGAAGGGACCGTAACGGGGCAACCCTCGCAGATCACCCGAGTGTGGGCGCGGGCCGACACGACGGCCCGCGGCCCCGCCGCGCCCCGGCCGCGTGACGCGCCACACAGCCCGACCGGCAAGCGGCGCGAGCCCTGGGGAGCCGTGGCAGCCCCAGCGGGCTCAGGGTTCGCAGAAGCAGCCGCCCAACCGCAGAATTCGCAGCGCCGCCGTGATCGCAGATGGCGCCGGGGACTGGCTCAGGAGGCGGCGGTTTCACATCGGGGACGGTCGGCTAGCGTGTGCGGCCATGGACAGGGACGCATGGTTGGCCGACACCCGGAGTTCGTACGACACCGTCGCCGTCAGCTACGCCGACCAGTTGCGCGGCGCCCTGGCCGGCAAGCCCCAACTGCGGGCCGCGCTGGCGGTGTTCGCCGAGTCGGTGCGGGCGGCCGGGGGCGGTCCGGTGGCCGACGTGGGGTGCGGTCCCGGACACGTCACCGCGCACCTGCACGGGCTGGGTCTCGACGCCTTCGGCATCGACCTGTCCCCACGCATGCTCGACGTGGCCCGGCGCGACCATCCGCACCTGCGGTTCGCGGTGGGCTCGATGACGCGGCTACCGCTCGCCGACGCGTCCGTCTCCGCCGTGCTCGCCTTCTGGTCCCTGATCCACGTCCCCGACGACGCGGTGCCCGCCGTACTCGACCACTTCCACCGCGTCCTGCCACCCGCGGGCCCACTGCTGCTCGGCTTCCACGCGGGCGCGGGCGTGCACCTGAAGACGCAGGGTTACGGCGGCCACCCGATGAAGGTCGCCGTACACCGCCGCGAACCCACCGAGGTGGCGCACTGGCTACGCGCCGCCGGCTTCACCGTCGAGGCCCAGTGGCTACTCGACCCGGACCAACCGACACCGGGCGCGATCCTGTTCGCCCGCCGCACGCCGTGACCACCGCAGCGGCGGGGCCGCGCCTGCTCCTTCCGCACCGGCGCCGGGGCCCCGCGCGCGGTGCCGCGCCATCCTCACCCGTACGCCCCCGGGGCACCGGGACGGCGGCCGAACCGTTCCGAGGAGCCCGGTGATGGACCTCGGTTCGGTCATCATCGCGGTGGCCGGCGTCGCGGGCACGCTGGGTGGGGCCCTCCTCGCCCAGCACGGTGCGGAGCGCGCGAAGCGCCGCGAGATCGAACTCGTCCGCGTGCACGAGGAGGCCCGCGAGAACCGCTCGCTGCGCCGCACCTGTTACGGGGAGCTGAACCGGGACGCCCGACAGTTCGCCACCGCCCTCAACCGGCACCTCCGCGTGCTGCGGGAACGCGAGGTGACGGAGGCGGACCGGGAAGCGCTGGAAGCTGTGAAGAACGCGCACCGCGACCGGTACTCGGAGGCCCAGATGGTCGCCCCCGACGAGGTGCTCGGTCGGGCGCAGGTCCTCAACCAGGCCCTGAACTCGGTCTACGGGCAGGTGAAACGCCTGGAGCGGGGCGCACCCGAGCCGGGCGAAACGGTGGAGACGGCGAGCCGCGCCCAGTACGAACTGTGGGACCTGCTCGGCGCCATGCGCACCGTCATGCGTCACGACCTGGGTGTCACCCTCGGCGACTGACCACCACGAGCCACCCACCCGCGCCACGCCCCGCCCCGCCCCGTCACCCACTCCCCGACCGGCGTCACACCCCAGAGCGGGCCGCACCCCCTGCTAGGGTGCGCCGATGCCATCGATCAAGAAGATCCAGGTCACCTTCGACTGTGCGGACCCCGAGCGGGTGGGTCGCTTCTGGTGCGAGGTATTGGGTTACGTCCCGCCGGCGGTGCCGGACGGGTTCGACACGTGGGACGCGTACAACCGTGCGCAGCCCGTCGAGAAGCAGGGCGCGTGGTTCGCCAGCATCGACCCTTCGGGCGAGGGGCCCCGGCTGTACTTCCAGCGCGTTCCCGAAGGCAAGGTCGCCAAGAACCGGGTGCACATCGACGTACGCGCCGGCGCCGGCCTGGTGGGCGAGGAACGCCTGGCCACTCTGGAGGCGGAGTGCGCCCGGCTGATGGCGCTCGGCGCGGAGCGCGTACAACTGATGCTCGCAGATGAGGAGAACGAGTCCTGCATCTACATGCGGGACATCGAGGGCAACGAGTTCTGTCTCGACTGATCGGGGTGGGGCGCCGCCCCGGGGCCGGGGGGGGGGGTCCCACGGGGCGGGCGGCGCCCGAGGCAGCGCCCGGGCTGCTGCGGTCGCGCCGAAGGGCCCGGCTCGGCCCGTTCGCACCCGGAGCGCGCGACGATCCTCGCCACGGCGCGCGGCGCCGGCTGGACCACCGCTCGTGTTGGCCCGTTCGAACCTGGTGGACAGTCCTGACGAGGAGACAGGCGTCATGAACTCGTACTCACCCAGCGGCCAGGGCCGGAACGAAGGTTCCCGGGAGACCTCGTTCAGCGTGCCCAGGACGTCGGCGGTGCACTCCCAGAGGTACGCGCTGGCCTCAGATGAGGACGCAAGCGATGTCTGGGGCTTCGCCCGGGAGGCAGCAGGGTTGTTCACGCCGACGACGGCCGGAGCAGGGCCGCGGCGCGTGCGCCTCTTAGGTTGTCTCCCCCAGGGTGGCCTGTTGCGGAGCGTCGGCCGCGTCGGCAGTCGTCACGCCGTGGCGGGAAACGCCCATCTCGACCTCATCGACCGTGCCGGTGCCGTCATGGGGTCCTACTTCGTCAACGAGGTCACCGTGCTGGGTGTCGAGCCTTCCTCTCACGGAACCCGCCTCGTCGACCTCACCGTGACGCTGTGGTGCGATGGTGCACTGGCCGAAGCAGAACAGGTGTGGGACCTGGTTCGCTCGGGTCGTCTCAACCGGACCGGCATGTGGCACGGACTCACCCCTGAGGGCAGACGCGCCTGGCTCTCGGTGGCACTGTCGTCCCGGCAGTACCGCCGTCGGGGCAGACCGGACGCCCGTGCGGGCCAGGTGTTCAGCTTGGACGGCCGGCACATCGTGGATGAGGACACCTTTTACTGTGCGATCGGTGAGGCCGTCAACGGGCCAGGCGGGTACTTCGGCTGGAATCTCGACGCTCTCGACGACTGTCTGCGAGGCGGCTGGGGCGCCACCGCTCCGCTCACCCTGCACTGGGAGTCCTCGGCTGAGAGCAGGACACGACTGGCGAAGCCCGTGCCTGCCGGCGATCGCGAAGTTACCCTGTTCGACCTGATCCAGAAGCTCTTCGAAGAGCGGGGCGCAAGAGTCGTCCTCCGCTGACCCGCGGGATCGCCACGGCGGTCCGTTGTCGCTACCCCACCCGTCCCCACCCCTCACCCCCACCCACACGCACCCACACGAACCCGTCCCAGTCGTCCCCGTCCCCGCCCCCGTCCCCGCCAGTCGTCCTCCCCTCACGCCACGTCCGCAAGCACGCGCTGGCCGATGCGGGAGCACGTGCGGTGGATCAGGCGGGAGACGTGCATCTGGGACATGCCGAGTTGGTCGGCGATCCGACTCTGCGTCATGTCGCAGAAGAAGCGCAGGTAGAGGATGCGGCGTTCGCGTTCGGGCAGGGCGTGTAGGGACTTTTTGACGGATTCGCGGGCCACGATCCGGTCGTAGTCGGGGTCGGGGGCGCCCAGGGTGTCGGCAAGGGAGTAGCCGTCCGCGCCGCCCGTCAGTTCGGCGTCCAGCGACAGGGTGGCGAAGGAGTCGAGTGCGCCCATGCCGGTCCGGACCTCGGCTTCGGTCAGGCCCGTGTGGCGCGCCACGTCCGCCACCGATGGCCGGCGCCCGTCGGGGGTGCGGGTCAGGGCCTGGATGGCGACCCGTACCTGTTGGCGCAACTCCTGGACGCGGCGCGGCACATGCAGGCTCCACAGGTGGTCCCGGAAGTGGCGTTTGACCTCGCCGACGATGGTGGGCACCGCATAGCTCTCGAAGGCGGAGCCGCGGTCTGTCTCATACCGGTTCACGGCCTTGACCAGGCCGAGCATGGCGACCTGCGCAAGGTCCTCACCGCTCTCGCCCCGGTTGCGGTAGGTGGCGGCGATGCGTTCCGCCATGGGCATCCAGGCGCGCACCACCTGCTCGCGCAGGGCGTCCTTCTCGGGGCCGTCGGGCAGTTCGTCGATGCGCCGGAACTCGGCCGAGGTGTCGGGGGCATCGTCGTGCGGGTGCCGCTTGCGTGTACGTACAGGCGTCATGTTCCGCTCTCCCTGATTGCGGTGCATCTATGGTTCGCCGCAGTGGCGGTCGCAGATGTCATGGCGGGAGCGGGGCACGCGCGGACCGGTTGGTCGCACGCGGGCTACCAGCGCCTTCCCGCGGTCGTGCCTCCGGTCCGAGGCACAGTCCTTCGGGTGCCCGAGGTCTTCCGAGCGCAAACCCCACCCATGGTCGGCAGCCGGAGGGGGTACGGGCCCGGGTGGCGGACTCCGTTCGGCGGAGCCCGCTCGATTGGCGGGCCGGCGGCCGGGCAACTATCGATGACCCGGGGCCCGGCCGCTCCGACCGGCCCGGCGTCCGCCGCCCCGCCGGCCGTGGGCCCGGCAACGCCGCCGCGCCCCGGACCCCATCACCCACCTGGAGAGGGAACACACCCATGCGAGTCGCTTTTCTCACCGCACCCGACGGCGTCGAACAGGTCGAGCTCACCAACCCCTGGCAGGCCGTACGGGACGCCGACGGCACACCGACCCTGTTGTCCACCGCGCCCGGCACGGTGCAGGCGTTTCACCACCTCGACAGGGCCGACACCTTCCCCGTCGACCAACTCGTCGGCGAGGCCCACATCGAGGACTTCGACGGGCTGTTGCTGCCCGGTGGCGTGGCCAACCCGGACGCGCTGCGGCAGGACGCCGATGCGGTGGCCTTCGTCCAGGACTTCTTCGAGACGGGCAAGCCGGTCGCGGCGATCTGTCACGCGCCGTGGACGCTGGTGGAGGCCGATGTGGTCAGGCGCCGCACCCTCACCTCGTACCCGAGCCTTGCCACCGACGTCCGCAATGCGGGTGGGCGGTGGGTCGACGAACGGGTCGTCGTCTGTGCCGACGGGCCCAATGTGCTGGTCACCAGCCGCAATCCGGATGATCTGCCGGCCTTCAACGCGGCGTTCCTGGCGGAGTTCGCGAAGGTCTCGGGCGGCCGGTAGGCACCGGATACCGGCAGCGTCCTGGCCCAGCGGGCGCCGCCGACCGCCGCCCCACCAGCCCGCCGCCGCGTCAACCCGCCGCCCCATGGCCGCGCTAACCCTCCGACCGGTCATTCCGTGAACCACCGACCCCCGCCCGACCGGGGGGGGCGGTCAGGGGCGGCGGCCGAGCAGGGCCAGCAGTTCGCCCTGGGCGTCGGCCCCCGGCGATGGGGTGCGGGGGGCCGCGAACAGGCCGGTGCCGACCAGGTCGGCCGCATACGGCCGCACCTCACGTGCCGCGAACTCGACCAGTTCCGGCGGCAGTTGCTCATCCGCCCCGATGGCCCGGGACAGATCCCAGGCGTGCACGGTCGCGTCCATCGTCATCTGTGCGCAGTAGGCGAGGGTGCTACTCGGCCCGGACGACAGGTGGACGGTACGCGAGAGGGCGCCGGGTTCCGCGAACGCCCGGAGCGCGCCCGCCGCCGCCAGGTCCCAGGTGGCCGCCGGCTGCTCACCCAGTTGGTCGCCGTCGAACCGGTCGCCCTGCTCCTCGATGGTGGAGCCGTCGCGCACCAAGGGTGGCACCCACAGCTGTTCCACGGCCAGGTGGTTCACCAGCTCCCGTACGGACCAGTCGGTGCAGGGTGTGGGGGCGTCCCACTGGTCGGGGCGGATGGCGTGCACCCGCGAGGTGGAGAGTTCCAGCGCCTCCCGGTGGCGCCGGGCCACCTGGCGTTCGTCCGTCGTCGCAGCCATGCGCCCCATTGTCCCCGGACCGCGGCGGACCCGCCTGCGTACGGGCCCACCCGTGACCAGTGCCAACCCACCCGTGGCCGCGCAACCCACCCGCTCCAACCCACCGCGCGATCAGTACGCACCCACTTCGGCCTAGGCTGGCGAACCCCGGGTATCCGAGTGGATCACGGCGCTACCGCACGGCGCCAAGGCATGCCGCCACCATACGGTCGTGCCGCCGGGGCCGTGCCGCGCCGTGGGAGGGTCCTGCCAGGTACGCGATGTGCTGCGCGGTGGGGCGGTGGTCGGTGTGATGGAGCGAAGGAGTGGGTGACGCATGGCGGGCAAGGGCGAGCAGCGGGCCGGGGCGTACGGGTTGCTGGGGCGGTTGCTGCCGGGTGGGCCCGGGGCCGGGCCGGTCGGCCGGTCGGGTGCCAGGCCGCGGTGGCCGGTCGCGCGGCGGGCAGCAGCAGGCTGGACTCCGTCTCGTACCACCGCAGCGGCCGGTCCGCTGTTCGCCGGCGCCGCCCCGGCCGGCGGCCACGCCCCTGCCCTGGAACAGGTCGGCGAGCACGTACAGGCCGCTGGCCAGCGCGGTTCGCGGTGGGTACGCGCCTCCTTGCGGGCGCTTGAGGAGGCTGCGGCGGAGCGGGCCGCAGCCGCGCGGCACACCCACGGTTCCGATCACCGGCTGGTCAGGCTGGACAAGCGGATGTTCCACGCGGTGGCGTCCCGGCACTGGCCCGGTGCGGAACCGGTGCTGCCGCGGCTGAGTCACAGCGCCAACCACGGGTTGCTGTGGCTGGGGATCGCGGCGGGCATGGCGGCCACCAAGCACCGTCCCACCCGCCGGGCGGCGCTGCGCGGCGTCGCCTCACTCGCGCTGGCGTCGGCGACCGTGAACACCGTGGCCAAGCGGTCGGTGCGGCGCAACCGGCCGCTGGTGGACGGCGTGCCGATGATCCGCCGGCTGCGCAGACAGCCCATCACCACCTCCTTCCCCTCCGGGCACTCCGCATCGGCCGCCGCGTTCGCGGTGGGGGTGGCCCTGGAGTCACCCAGGTGGGGCGCCGTGGTGGCGCCGATCGCCGCATCCGTGGCCTTCTCCCGCATCTACACCGGCGCCCACTACCCCAGCGACGTCCTCGTCGGCAGCGCCATCGGCGCGGGTGCGGCGCTGGCGGTGCGCGGTCTGGTGCCGACCAGGTCGCAGTTGCCGTCCGCCGCCCGCCCCCGGACGGACGCGCCGGCGCTGCCCCGCGGCCGGGGCCTGGTCGTCGTCGCCAACTCGGGTTCCGGCGCCACCAGTGTGTGGCCGCCGCGCGCCGATCCGCTGGACCCGATCCGGGAGGCGCTGCCGGAGGCCGAGTTCTGGTCGTTCACCCCGGAGCCCGACCGCGACCTGGTCCCGGAAGATGCGGGGGACCGCGCGGATGCGGATGCGGATGCGGACACAAACGCCGACACCGGTACGGGTACGGGCACCGGCGCAGAGACAGGCACGGCGGGTACGGACACGGAACCAGGCACAGCCACAGAAGCAGGTTCGGACACAGGCGCGAGTGCCGATTCGGGCCGGCAGCCCGAGACACCCTCGCTGACGGAACTGTTGGAGAAGGCCGCGCAACGGGCCCGGGAACTCGGCGGCGCCCTCGGCGTGTGCGGCGGCGACGGCACCGTCAGCGCCGCCGCCGAGGTGGCCGCGCGGGCCGGACTGCCGCTGGCCGTACTGCCGGGCGGTACGCTCAACCACTTCGCGTACGACCTGGGTCTTGAGACCGTCGAGGACAGTTGCCGCGCGGTGACTGCGGGACAGGCCGTCGCCGTTGACCTGGCGCGGTTCACCGCAGACGGGGCCGCGTCGAGCACCCACTACGTCAACACCTTCAGCATCGGCTGCTACCCGGAGTTGGTGCGCATCCGGGAGCGCTGGGCGGGGCGGGGGGGCAGTTGGGCGGCCGAAGTGCTCGCCACCGCGCAGGTGCTGCGCACGGCCGAACCGCTCGACCTGGTGATCAACGGCAGGCGCCGCTCGGTGTGGATGCTCTTCGCCGGCAACTGCTCGTACCGCGGTGTCGGTTCGGCCCCGGCCAGCAGGCACGACCTGGCCGACGGGCTGCTCGACGTGCGCATCGTGCACGGCGGCCGGCTGCCCCGCGCCCGGCTTCTCTCGGCCGCGCTGCTCGGCGTGTTGCGCCGCTCCCCGGTGCACGCCGAGGCCCGGCTGCGCAGGCTGCGCGTGGACAACATCCCGGAGGGTACGGCGCTGGCGTACGACGGCGAGGTGGAGCCGGCGCCCCGCGCCCTGACGCTGGACAAGGTGAACGAGGCGCTCCGGGTGTACCGGCCGCGGGCGGGCTGACCCGCCCGGCCGGGGCCTACGTCACTCGCTCACCAGGCAGAACTCGTTGCCCTCCGGGTCGTGCATGGTCTGAAAGGCACCCTGGTCGTCGGTGACCAGGGTGCCGACCCGTACCGCGCCGAGCGCCACCGCAGCCGTCGCGGCCGATTCGACGTCGGGCACCGCGACGTCGAGGTGCAGCCGGTTCTTCACCACCTTGGTCTCGGGCACCGGCTGGAAGGCGAGCCGCGCGAGCCCGGGCAACTCCAGGTGGGACCAGCCGCGGGCCCGGTCGACCGGCTCCGCGTCGAACAGGGCGGCCCAGAACCTGACCAGCACCCGCGGCTGCCGACAGTCCACGACGATCTGACGCAGTTGTGCACGCATGGCCGTGAGCCTACGTTGCGCCGGGCGCGGGGTGGGGTGGGGTGGGGCAAGGTGAAGTGGGGTGGGGTGGCAGGTTGTGGGGGCAGGTCGCGGGGTGGGGTGGCGGGTCGCGGCGTACGGGGCCGGTGCCCCGGCCTCTGCAACCCAGCGCCTCATCGGCCCTGCAACCCTGCAACCCTGCGGCTCTCCGGCTCTCCGGCTCTCCGGCTCTCCGGCTCTCCGGCTCTCCGGCTCTCCGGCTCTCCGGCAGCGTGCCCAGCGCGAGCCCGATCAGCCACGCAGGCAGCAACGCAGGCACCCCACAGCACGTCACATCCGCTGCGTGAGCACCCACCGCGTAACCAGCCACCCCGCGTGACCGGCCCACCCGGCGCCGACCCGGTAGCCCCCCGTGGCAACCCACCCTCCAACCACCCACCCGTCTCGGTCCGCATAGCAAGACGCCACTCTCACAAAGCGAGACACCCACGTACGGTGCAGTAGGCGCCCGGTTCGGGGTGCCCTACGGGAAGGGATGGTCCGCCATGTCCGCCGATGTCCCGCGCCGCGCGGCGCACTACGTCCACGGCCACCACGAGGCCGTGTTGCGCTCGCACACCTGGCGCACGGCCGCCAACTCGGCCGGCTACCTGCTGCCCGAACTGGCCCCCGGACAGTCGGTGCTCGACGTGGGCTGCGGGCCCGGCACGATCACCGCGGACCTCGCCGAGCGGGTGGCGCCGGGCGAGGTGACCGGCGTGGACGCGGCCGACGGCGTACTGGTCCAGGCGCGGGCCACTGCCGCCGAACGCGGCCTGACCAACCTCACGTTCGCGGGCGCCGACGTGCATCGGCTGGACTTCCCCGACGACTCGTTCGACGTGGTCCACGCCCACCAGGTGCTGCAACACGTGACCGACCCGGTGGGTGCGCTGCGGGAGATGCGCCGGGTGTGCCGGCCGGGGGGGGTGGGCGCCGCCCGGGACGCCGACTACGCGGCGATGACCTGGTACCCGCAGGTGCCCGGGCTCGACGACTGGCTGGCGACCTACCGCACGGTCGCCCGCGCCAGCGGCGGGGAGCCCGACGCCGGGCGGCAGTTGCGCGCCTGGGCCGGGCGGGCCGGGTTCACTGAGGTCACCTCCACCGCCACCGCCTGGTGCTACGCGACCGACGAGGAGCGTTCCTGGTGGAGCGGGCTGTGGGCGGACCGCACGCTCTCCCCGCACTACCGGGCGTCGGCCGTGCTCGGCGGGCACGTCACGGAGGCCGGGCTGCTGGCCGCCGCCGACGCCTGGCGCCAGTGGGGCCGGGCGGCCGACGGCTGGTTCGCCGTGCTGCACGGGGAGATCCTCTGCCGCGCGTGATCGCGCTCAACTAGGCTCGGCGCATGGACATTCTGGGGACTTCACTGCGGGTGTGCGTGCCGGATCTGGACGCCGCGATCGCCGTCTACGAGCGGCTGACCGGCGCCCAGGCCATGCGCTTCCAACGGGGCGGCGTCTCGGTCGCCGCGGTCGGCTGCTTCTTCCTGATGAGCGGCCCGGAGAACGAGTTGGAGATCCTGCGGAAGGTCACGGCGACCTTGGCGGTACGGGACGTGGACCAGGCGGTGACGGACCTCCAGGCGGTCGGCGCGCACATCATCGCCGGCCCGCTGCCCACCCCGATCGGCCGCAACCTGGTCGCCCGCCACCCGGACGGTTCCGTCTTCGAGTACGTGGACGTGCAGCGCGCACCCCAGTAGGTCCGGCTGCCCCGCCCCGCGCCGCCCCGCTTCACTGCGAGGCGAGGCGAGGCGGGGTGGGGCAGGGCGGGGCGGAGTGGGTGAGGCGGCCAAGGTGGGGCGGGTGGGTCCACCACGCGGGCCGGACGGCCAACCCGCCAAGCGACCAACCCACCGGGCTCAACTCTCCGACCAGCCAACCCACCCGGCAACCATCATTCGCCCATCACCCTCGCACCGCACCCGTCACACCCTGGTCCGGGCCCCGCGGCAGCGGCCCAGCCCGGCCCGGCCCGCTCAGGACGGCCGCATGCGGAACTCGTACCGCTCGGGCAACGGGTGATCCGTCCGGGCACGGGCGCGCAGTGCGGCGGGGTCAAGCCCCTTCGCCCCGGGTTCGGCGGCGATCAGACCTTCGGCAATCGCGTACCAGGTCTCGCTCAGCGTCTCCTCACCTTCGCGCAGGTCAGCGACCTCGAAGCCGCGGTCGAACAGGGCCCGCGCCGCCGCAGCGTCGCCGGCGGCGAGCAGGACCCGGGCTTCCAGCAGGGCGAACCGGCCGCGGGCCCGCACCTGGTCCGGCAGCGCGGCCAGTACCTCGTGCGCCTCCGCCGCGCGCTCCACCGCGAGCAGCGCGGCCACCGTCTCCCGGGCGAGCCCCGCCAGCGCGGACCGCCACTCAGCCGCGGTCTGGCCGTCGGCAGCCTGAACATCAGCAACCTGCACATCCGGCCCGGGGACAGCGTCCAGCCCCGATGCAGCATCCGGCCCCGGCACGGCGTCCAGCCCCGGCGCCCCGTCCAACCCCGGCACACCCCCCGGCGCAGCAGCAACCCCCTCCGTGCCGGCAGCGGCCCGCCACTCCCCCACCGCCCCGCGGAACGCGGCCAGCCAGCGATCGGCCGCCCGGTTGACGTGGCCGTCGGTCTGGTCGGCCACGGCCAGACAGCGCAGCACCGGCCACCAGTCGCTGATCTCGATCGCCCGCTCCCAGCTCCGTACGGCCTGCGAGCGGTCGCCCTCGTGCCACTGGGCCACCCCGAGGTGGTACTTCAGGTGCGGGTCCACGAGCACGTCGGCGTCGGCGGTCTCCAGGAGTTCGCGCCAGGGGCGAGAGACCAGCGAGGTGCCCGGCGGGCGGGTGGGTTGCGGGGTGGGCAGGGCGCCGGTGCGCAGCAACTCGCGCCACGGCTGCTGGGGCGCACCCAGCGAGGCGGGGGCGAAGGGGGTGCCCGGCAGCTCGTAACCGGCGCGCTCCAGCTCCAGCGCGCCCCAGCCCGACCCCTCGGCCAGCACCTCCCCCGGCTCGGCGTCCGCGCTGGGCAGCCAGGTCCGGTAGGCGGCGTCCACCCGGTCCCGCGGCAGGGCCGCCGCCAGCGCCTCGGCGACCGCGCCCCGGGCCGCGGCCCAGTGGTCGCCGTGCACGGTGACCGCGTCGGCGGACAGCGGCCCGTACGCCTCCAGCCAACTGAACTCTTCCTCGGCGCCCAGCCGAACGTGTTCGAGTTGGGTGCGGGCCAGCCCGGCCTGGATCTCGGCGTAGCCGCCGGTGCCGGGCTCGGTCAGCCACTCCTGCCATCTGCGCCCGCCGGCGCCGGCGCCCCAGCGGAAGAGCTTGCGGCCCCGCAGCAGGTCGGTCGAGGTGTGCACCAGCCCGTGCCCCGTACCGTCCAGCGCGGCGATCCACCGCCTGGCGCCCGCCGGCAGGTCGTAGAAGAAGTCGGCCGCGGAGTCGCCGCGCAGCGGATAGCTGTGGTCGACGCCCTGCCAGGTGGGCACGGGGACGCGGCGCAGGGTGCGCTCGTAGCCGAAGTGGTACGCCGCCTCGGCCGGCGCGATGACCCGGGTGCGGGCGTCCTCGGGGACGGCGATGTTGGACCA
Organism: Streptomyces sp. HSW2009; assembly: GCF_040240285.1. Taxonomy (NCBI): domain Bacteria; kingdom Bacillati; phylum Actinomycetota; class Actinomycetes; order Kitasatosporales; family Streptomycetaceae; genus Streptomyces; species Streptomyces sp. HSW2009. The sequence goes on from NZ_JBEHZD010000003.1 coordinate 18,972, forward strand.
CCAGTAGACGGCCGCCGGATGCGGGTGCGGGTTGCGCACCCGGACGCCGACGTACAGGAAGTCCGAACCGTCCGGCAGCCACAGGTCCACCTGGAAGGGCAGGTCGCGCAGTCGTTCCCACTCCCACAGGCGCAGCATCTCGCCGCCCGAACCGTCCGGCGCCGGTACCCGGGCCGCGTACACCGGGGCGCAGGAGAGGGTGGTGTGGCCGGTGGCGCCAATGTTCCACTCGATGCCACCGGAGAACCAGGCGCCGTTGAGCGCGAAGTCCGCCGGCTGGAAGACCGGGTTGCGGTAGAGCAGCTCGCGCCCGGTCGGCTTGTGGAAGAGGGAGGCGACGCGCCCGCCGAGGCCGGGCAGCACGGTGGCCCGCAGCCGGTCGTTCTCGATCACGATCGCATCGAGCTCGGTCGTCACCCTCTCCCGGGTGTACGCGTCGCGGAGCCGGGTGGGCAGTATGGAGCGCAGCGGCTCGTACGCGACCTGCCGGGCCATCTGGTCGGGCAGACCGGCGCGCGTCCGGTCGTCGATCTGGTGGACCTCGTCCAGCGGGCGTAGAGCGGGCAGCGGGTTCTCCGGGCCCAGCGGGGCGGCGGGCAGGGTCAGGGTGGTGCGTCGCACGCTCGTTACCACAACTGCCTCTCTCAGTCCTTCACGTGCAGCCGCCGTGGCTACGGCGGCCGTGTGATCACCATGGAACATCCTGCGGGCCCCGCTGAACAGGGCTTCCAGCATGTGGAGTTAGGGCCGGTCCCGACGGGGGCCGCACGCTGCGCCGGACGGCCGGTGGGCAGCACACGCCCCACGGTAAGTAAGGTGAACCTCATCTGTAGCAGATCCTTGCCAGTCTTCCGTCCGGTACCCGATGGGGTCTTCCGTTCGGGCGTCCGCCGTGCCGGAGGTTCCACCCGATGTCCGCATCCCCGCCACCGACCGACGCCCCGCGCCGCCCGCCGCGCACCCCCCGCCCCGCCCCGGTGCCCCGGGCGACCAGCCCGCGGGTGACCGCGCTGGCCCACCGACTGGGCCTGACCGCCACGGCCGATGGGACGGGCGAGGGAGCGGGAGCCCGGACTGGGGCTGGGGCCGAGCCCGGAGCGTACGGGGCGCAGGTGGCGGGTGGTACGGGCGCGGCGGCGGGGGCGCTCCAGGGTGAGCACCGGGACGCCGTCGCGGAGTTCTGGCGGGAGGTCGAGGCGGCGGGCACACCGCTGGTCGAGCCCGACCCGGCGGGCGACCCCGACCACGCGGTCGTCACCTTCCTGTGGCGCGGCACACCCGCGACCCGCTCGGTGCTGGTCCTGCCGAACAAGGTCATCGACCCGCGCACCCCCACCGACAACCTGATGGCGCACCTGCCGGGCACCGACGTCTGGCACTGGTCGCTTCGGATGCGCCGCGACTGGCGGGCCAGCTACGCACTGTGCGTGGACGAGGCCGCTGCCGCTGCGGGAGAACCAGTGGGTGGGGAGGCTGCGAGTGGGGAGTCGGCGGGTGAGGCGCCCGTGGTGGCGCAAGCCCCGGCTCCGGTGATGGAACCGGCAGGCACGGCGGTGGAACCAACACCGACCGTCGCAGTGGTGGAGCCAGCGGTCACAGCTTCCCCGGTCGCGGCCGTGCAACCCACGGCGCCCCGCACCGCACAGGGTGTGCCCGCACCCGAACCCAGCGACCCCGGATATCTTCCCTGGCTGCGCGGTCAGGGCCGCCCCGACCCGCGCAACCCGCACGCACTCCCCCGCCGCTGGGGTGGCGCTCCCCAGTCGGTGGTACGCCTGTCGAACGCCCCCGGCGAGGCCGACTGGCAACCGCGGGCCGGCATCCCCCGCGGCACGGTCACGCTCCACACGGTGCACAGCGCGGCGCTCGGCAACGAACGCCGGGTGTGGGTGTACACACCCGCCACCACGTCACCCACCCAGCCGCCGGCACCGGCACCAGCACCAGCACCAACACCAACACCAACACCAACCAGCGGGGCATCGGCCACACCGGCACCGGCCGGCACCGAGTCAGCCACGCCCCTCCCCGTCCTGGTGCTCTTCGACGGTGAGATGTGGCAACCCGAACTCGGGGTGGCCACCCTGCTCGACAACCTGATCGCCGACGGGCGGCTGCCACCCCTGGTCGCGCTGTTGCCCGATGCGCTGGACAGCGACACCCGCTGGTCCGAACTGGCCTGCAACGACAGGTTCGTGGACTTCCTCACGGACGACCTGCTGCCGTGGGCCGCCGCCCGCTGGCCCCTGACGACCGACCCGGCACGCACCGTACTGGCCGGCCAGAGCCTGGGTGGGTTGCTCGCCACGTACGCCGCGGTACGCGCCCCGCACCGGTTCGGCAACGCGCTGAGCCAGTCGGGGTCCTTCTGGTGGCCGGACGGCCCGGCCGGCCAGTGGCTGACGTCGCTGGTCGCCAGGACACCGGCGGACCCGGCCCACCCGGTCCGCTGCTGGCTGTCGGCCGGCGAACAGGAGTGGGTGCTGCTCCCCGCCAACCGCCGGCTGCCCGAGGTGCTCCGCGCCCAGGGTTACGCGGCGCAGTACCGGGAGTTCAACGGCGGCCACGACTACCTGTGCTGGCGTACGGAGCTGGCCGACGGGTTGGTCGACCTGCTGGGCACGGGGTGAGCCGGGGCGGGCCCACCCGGCCCGCCACCCCCAACAGCTACCGGCTACCGGCTACCGGCTACCGGCTACCGGCTACCGGCTACCGGCTACCGGCACAGCCTCGGTCACTCGACGGGTTCGGCGAACCGCAACTGGTTGCCGAACGGGTCGAGCAGGGTCAGGGAGAGGCCGATCTCCTCGTCCTCCTCCAGGTCGGGCCTGAGGAACGGGTACTGCTTGGCAGTGAGTTCGGCGTGCAGCGCGCGTACGCCGTCGAGTTCGACGTAGACCGCGGTGCCCGGGGTGCCGTCGCCGTGGTGCTCCGAGAGGTGCAGGACCAGGGCGTCCCGGGAGAGTTGGGCGTAGGCGGGCAGGTCGGGGGCGAAGCGGTGTTCCCAGTCGAGGGTGCAACCCAGGTAGTCGACGTAGAACTCGTGCGCCTTGGCCCGGTCGAAGACGCGGAGGATGGGCACGGCGGGACGGAGGATGATCTTCATGGGGCCATCGTGCCTTGCCCGGGGCTCGGGTAGCGCATCGTGGTGGTCAGGGCCCAGCGTTCGTGGTCGCGCCAGTCGCCGTCGACGTAGAGGAACTCGGGCGAGTAACCCTCGTGGCGGAAGCCGAGGCGGCGGGCGAGGGCGTTGGAGCGGTCGTTGTCGGGTTGCACGTTGGCTTCGAGGCGCCGCAGGCCGAGCGGCCCGAAGGCGTGGTCGATGACGAGGCCGAGGCCCTCGGCCATCAGCCCCCGACCGGCGGCGTGCGCGAAGGCGCCGTAACCGAGCGCCCCGCACTGGAAGGCGCCGCCGACGATGTTGTTGATGGTGACGTAGCCGGCGATCTGATCGGTCGCCAGTTCACAGATGACGAACCCGGCGCGATCCGGCGCCGCGAGGCGCTGCACGTAGTACGCGAACTGTTCCGGCGTCTCCGGCGGAGTCAGCCACGGCCGGTGCAGCGCGACGCTCTCCCGTGTGCGCGTGATGAACTCCCGTTCATCCTCGGGCTGGAGCGGGCGGATGCCCGTGCGCTCGGCCCGGGCCAGATAGGCGTGGCCCGGCCCGGTGGGCAGCAGGACCGCCTCGGGGGTGCCGTCGGTCGCCGGGGCCTCGGTGCGGTCTTCGCGGGACGACGGTCCCGGGTGCGGATCAGGCATCGTTCCATCGTACGAACGCGACACCCGGCGTGCGAGCCACCGGGCCCGCGCCGGCCCCGGCGCATACGGGGCGGGACGGGCCGCATGAGGGGCGGGCAGCACCCAGGGGGTTCGCCTGGTGAACGACCGTACGTTCTGCGGGCACGCCGCCCGTGCACCATGCGGGGCCACCCGTGCGGTTCACTTCCTTCCCCGGCGGCGCAGCCGGAGCCGCTACCCGGGCTCGGGGCGGTTGTCGAGCCGGACCGGCGCGCGGGGTGAGCGCGCTAGAGGAAGAGCCCCACCCTGCCGTCACCGCCCGCCGCGCAGGCGAAGGTGCCGGCGCAGCAGCGTTCCCAGCCGGTGGGGGTGTGCAGCAGGGACAGCCGGGACCAGCGGTCGGCGCCGGGTGACGGCGGGGACAGCCACAGGCCCAGCGGTTCCACCCTCACCGCGGCGGCCGACTCTGGGGCGGGGCAGCGGGGTTCGGGGAGCACGGACAGGACGTCTTCGGCCGGGTTCCCGAACAGGTCGACCCCGTCCCACACCACGGGGGTGCCCGCCGGCTCGCCCCACGGCACACCCGCATCGACGTCGATGCGGGTGAGGAGGTCAGCACGGTCGGGGCCGCCGCCGGAGACGGACAGCGCCACGTCCCCGAAGGTGCCGACCACGCTCCAGGCGTCGTGGTAGAGGATTCCGGTGAGCCAGGCGTCGTGGGCGTGCCGGAGTTCGGCGTAGTCGGCGCGCGTCAGACTCATGCACTGCCGGTCGTAGTGGTGGACCGGCAGCGCCGACAACAACGCGTCGACCTCCGCAGGCGCCATCCCGAACCTGAGCGTCCCGCCCCCGCCCGGCAGGACCACCCCGACCCCAGGCAGCAAATCCAGCATGCGCACATTGTGCCCGTTGCGGGTGGGCACCTGCCGGGTGGCCTGCGTATACGGGATACGGCATACGGCGTGTGGCCGGCGGCTGCGCCACGGTGGGCGCCCGCCACCCGATCCCGGAGCCCGCCGTACAGCCCGTACGGAACCGGCTCCCGCCCTCGGATCAGTGGGGCGTCCGGCGCGTCACCCCGTGGCCCGGCCGGCCGAGCCACCCCGTTCCACGATGGCTTCGACCATCCGCAGCAGCCTCTCCGGCACCCGGTCGACGCTCCCGTTCTCCATGCTGACCTGGGCACCTTCCAGCAGGAAGGTGATCTCGGCCGCCGTCTGCTGCGGGTCGGGGAGGTCGGCCGCCCGGCACATCGCCGTCAGGCGGCGGTTCTGGAGCTTCTTGTGCTCCTCGATGACCTGTCGGGCGGGGTGGGCGGGGTCGGGGAGTGCGGCCAGGGCGTTGACGAACGGGCAGCCGCGGCGGGAGACCGTCGGCAACCCGTGGGCGATGAACCTGGCCAGGCCGACGACCTGCTCCCGGGGGCGGTCCGGGTAGTCGGCCTCGACCTGGTCGAAGGCCGCCTGGTAGTCCGCGGCGACGATCCGCAACCACTCCGCCACCAGGGCGTCCTTCGTCTCGAAGTGCCGGTAGATGGCCATCTTGGTGGTCTCGGCCCGCTCGGCGATCGCCTGGACGCCCACCCGCCGGATGCCCTCGCGCTGGAACAGTTCCTCGGCCGCGTCGAGGATGCGCTCGCGCGGCGGCAGCTTCGCCACCCTGCCCGGCCTACTGGCGGTCGAAGCCATGCCCACTCCGTGTCGTCCGATTGCCACTGCGCTCGCCACGGGCACCCCGTGGGACCCGCTCGCGCTCCCTGCTACGGTACCAATCCGTCCCTCACGATACCGCTCGGTATCGTGAGGGACCGATCGGCATCATCCGAGAGCCATCGGTATCAGCAGATCCCCAGCGGTATCGACAGGTCCGCTGGGAGTGAGGAGCGCGCGGTGCAGGTGTCCGAGTACGTACGGTTCGACGCGGTGGGACTCGCGGAGCTGGTGGCCGCCGGCGAGGTGACGGCGGATGAGCTCCAGGAGGTCGCGCACCGGGCGCTGGAGGCGGTCAACCCGCAGCTCAACGCCGTCGTGGAGAGCTGGGAAGCCGACGCTGCGCCGCCCCCGGGCAGCACGCCGCTGGCCGGGGTGCCGTTCCTGGTCAAGGACATCGGCGTGCTGTTGGCCGGCCGGCGCAGCGAACTCGGCAGCCGCCTCGCGGCGGGCCATGTGGCCGACGCCGACTCAGCCCTCGCGCGGCGGCTGCGCCGGGCCGGGCTGGTCGTCTTCGGACGCACGGCGACACCGGAGTTGGCGTACAGCACCACGACGGAACCGGTGCTGTACGGCGCTACCCGCAACCCGTGGGACCTGACGCGCCGCGCGGGCGGGTCGAGCGGGGGCGCGGGCGCCGCGGTCGCGGCCGGGGTGGGGCCGATCGCCCACGGCACCGACGCCGCCGGCTCGATCCGCATCCCCGCCGCGTACAACGGCCTGTTCGGCCTGAAGCCGACGCGGGGCCGGATCTCGGTCGGCCCGCAGTTCGACGAGGTCTTCAACGGCCTGGCCGTGCAGGGCTGCGTCAGCCGTACGGTGCGCGACAGCGCGGCCCTGCTCGACCTGGTCAGCGGCCCGGAGCCGGGCGACCCGTACGTGGCGCCCGAGCCGGTGCGGCCGTACGCCCGGGAGGTCGGCCGCCCGCCGGGCGCGCTGCGGATCGGCGTCGTCGCCCAGCCCTGGGGCGGCCACCGGACCAGCCCACCGGTGGCCGCGGCGCTCGCCCGTACCGTCCACCTCCTGGAGTCGCGGGGGCCCCCGGGGGGGGGGGGGGCGGGGGGGCCCGGGGGCGGGCCCCCCGGGGGCGGGGGTGCCCCGGGCCCCCGGTGGGGCCCGGCCGCCCGCGCGCCCGGGGCGCGGCCCGGGCGCGCAACCGAGGCCCACCGGGGCGATCGGGACCGGCGGGATGTGCCCCGGCGGACGGTGGGCCCGCGCCGGCCCCGGGGCCGGGGGGCCCGGCGCCGGGGCCGCGTGGGGTGCGGCGGACGAGCCGAGAGGCGTGCGGCGGACGAGCCGAGAGGCATGCGGCAGCAGGGCCGAGTGGTGCGCGCGGGGCAGGCCAGCGCATGACCGTGCGCCAGCGATGTACTAGAGTTATCTCGACATCGAGATATCTGCCGGGAAGGCGTACCGCTGTCGCGCTAGTTAGGTATACCTAAGTTAGGTGCACCTTAGCGGATCGGCAAGGTCCCCGGGCGGCAGGATGCGGTGGTACGCGCGAATTCATGCATGAAGGAGACTGTCGTGTCGGCGAACAGCTTCGACGCCCGCAGCACGCTGCGCGTGGGCGACGAGTCGTACGAGATCTTCAAGCTGGACAAGGTCGAGGGCTCCGCCCGCCTGCCCTACAGCCTGAAGGTGCTGCTGGAGAACCTGCTCCGTACCGAGGACGGCGCGAACATCACCGCCGACCACATCCGTGCGGTGGGCAACTGGGACTCGCAGGCGCAGCCTAGCCAGGAGATCCAGTTCACCCCGGCCCGCGTGATCATGCAGGACTTCACCGGCGTGCCCTGCGTCGTGGACCTCGCCACCATGCGTGAGGCCGTCAAGGAGCTGGGCGGCGACCCGGCGAAGATCAACCCGCTGGCCCCGGCCGAGCTGGTCATCGACCACTCCGTCATCGCCGACAAGTTCGGCACCCACGAGGCGTTCGCGCAGAACGTCGAGCTGGAGTACGGCCGCAACCGCGAGCGCTACCAGTTCCTGCGCTGGGGCCAGACCGCCTTCGACGAGTTCAAGGTCGTCCCGCCGGGCACCGGCATCGTGCACCAGGTCAACATCGAGCACCTGGCCCGCACCGTCATGGTCCGCGGCGGCCAGGCGTACCCCGACACCCTGGTCGGCACCGACTCGCACACCACCATGGTCAACGGCCTCGGCGTGCTCGGCTGGGGCGTCGGCGGCATCGAGGCCGAGGCGGCCATGCTCGGCCAGCCGGTCTCCATGCTCATTCCGCGCGTCGTCGGCTTCAAGCTCACCGGTGAGCTCAAGCCCGGCACCACCGCCACCGACCTGGTGCTCACCATCACCGAGATGCTGCGCAAGCACGGTGTGGTCGGCAAGTTCGTGGAGTTCTACGGCGAGGGCGTGGCCGCCACGTCGCTGGCCAACCGCGCCACCATCGGCAACATGTCGCCGGAGTTCGGCTCCACCGCGGCGATCTTCCCGATCGACGCCGAGACGATCAACTACCTGAAGCTGACCGGCCGTTCCGAGCAGCAGCTCGCGCTCGTCGAGGCGTACGCCAAGGAGCAGGGCCTGTGGCTCGACCCGGCCGCCGAGCCTGACTACTCCGAGAAGCTCGAACTGGACCTGGCCACCGTGGTGCCGTCCATCGCCGGCCCCAAGCGCCCGCAGGACCGCATCGTGCTGGCGAACGCCGCCCAGCAGTTCGCGCAGGACGTGCGGAACTACGTCAGCGACGACGAGGAGGCGGGCAAGGAGTCCTTCCCGGCCTCCGACGCCCCGGCCGCCGCCAACGGCGTGCCGACCCGGCCGACCACCGTCACCGCTCCCGACGGATCGACGTACGAGATCGACCACGGCGCCGTCACCGTCGCCGCCATCACCTCGTGCACCAACACCTCCAACCCGTACGTCATGGTCGCCGCCGCGCTGGTGGCCAAGAAGGCGGTGGAGAAGGGCCTGACCCGCAAGCCGTGGGTCAAGACCACCCTCGCGCCCGGCTCCAAGGTCGTCACCGACTACTTCGACAAGGCGGGCCTGACCCCCTACCTCGACAAGGTCGGCTTCAACCTCGTCGGCTACGGCTGCACCACCTGCATCGGCAACTCCGGCCCGCTGCCGGACGAGGTCTCCAAGGCCATCAACGAGAACGACCTGGCCGTCACCTCGGTGCTCTCCGGCAACCGCAACTTCGAGGGCCGGATCAACCCCGACGTCAAGATGAACTACCTGGCGTCCCCGCCGCTGGTCGTCGCGTACGCGCTCGCCGGCTCCATGAAGGTGGACATCACCACCGAGGCGCTGGGCACCGACACCGAGGGCAAGCCGGTCTACCTCGCGGACATCTGGCCGACCGAGGCCGAGGTCAACGACGTGGTGGCCAACGCCATCGGCGAGGACATGTTCAACAAGTCCTACAGCGACGTCTTCGCCGGCGACGCCCAGTGGCAGGCGCTGCCGATCCCCACCGGCAACACCTTCGAGTGGGACGCCGAGTCCACCTACGTGCGCAAGCCCCCCTACTTCGAGGGCATGGCCATGGAGCCGTCGCCGGTGCAGGACATCGCCGGTGCGCGCGTCCTGGCCAAGCTCGGCGACTCGGTCACCACCGACCACATCTCGCCGGCCGGCGCCATCAAGGCCGACACCCCGGCGGGCACGTACCTCACCGAGCACGGCGTCGAGCGGCGTGACTTCAACTCCTACGGCTCGCGCCGTGGCAACCACGAGGTCATGATCCGCGGCACGTTCGCCAACATCCGGCTGCGCAACCAGATCGCGCCCGGCACCGAGGGCGGCTTCACCCGCGACTTCACCGTCGCGGACGGCCCGGTCTCCTTCATCTACGACGCGTCGCAGAACTACCAGGCCGCCGGCATCCCGCTGGTCGTCCTGGCCGGCAAGGAGTACGGCTCCGGCTCCTCCCGCGACTGGGCCGCCAAGGGCACCGCGCTGCTCGGCGTCAAGGCCGTCATCGCCGAGTCCTACGAGCGCATCCACCGCTCCAACCTGATCGGCATGGGCGTGCTGCCGCTCCAGTTCCCCGAGGGCGCCACGGCCGAGTCGCTCGGCCTGACCGGCGAGGAGACCTTCGCCATCGCCGGTGTGACCGCGCTCAACGACGGCACCACGCCGCGCACCGTCAAGGTCACCACCGACAGCGGCGTGGAGTTCGACGCGGTCGTGCGCATCGACACCCCCGGCGAGGCGGACTACTACCGCAACGGCGGCATCATGCAGTACGTCCTGCGGTCGCTGATCCGCAAGTAAAGAACCGGCCGAGCGCACCGGACCGGCAATTTCGTTCCGGTGCGCTAAAGGTCTGGACTAAGCCGATGGGCGGGCGAGAGAAATCCGCCCTTCCGTATCGGCGCGGGGCGGTTTTCAGCCGGCCCCGGTAAGCGTGAGCGGGCCGCATTCCCACCGGGGAATGCGGCCCGCTTCCGTGTCTGCGGCCGGCGCCACGGGCGGGCCGCCAGAGCCCGGCCGCGCTGCCCGAAAGGGCAGGTCGGAGATGGTGTGGCAGGGGCAATCCAGCGAGGCTCCGAGATGTCCGCGGTACGTGCGTGCCAGGGGTGGAAAAGCACTTCGGACGTGCGACTTCGAGTGCCTGCTGCGCCATCGGTGGCGGTAAGCCGCCGAGGTCTCAACTCGGGAAAGACGCACGCGATTTCTGCTGCCAATCTTGCCCCGTCACGCCAAGTGGACTATACCTGTCGCGTCTGATCCGCCGTGGTCCACGGCAATGGACCCGACGACGGATGTGCGCGCCCACATCTGACGCGTGCCCGTCGTCCGTGTCTTTGCGCAATTCAGCACCTCCAGCTCTATCTGACCCGCGGTGTCGGGGCGTTCGTCGTACGCGGACGAAGTACGGGAGATCTGGCACCGCACAGTCCTGAAGAAGGCGAGGACCTGCCATGGGATTCACCTCAGAATTTGGTCGCCGTGATCTGGTGAAGCGAGCAGCGGCAATCGGGCTGATCTCGGTTCCCACGATGACGGCGCTGAGCGCCTGTGCGACCAGTGGCGGTGACGACACCGAGCAGGTCGAAAAGGGAGAGAAGACGGCGAAGAATCCACTGGCGGTCAACGAGGGCGCGGGGCTTGACGTCGTCATTTTCGACGGCGGCTTTGGTGATGAGTACGCGAAGGCGGCTGAGGCGCAGTACGTGGCGGCTTATCCGAAAACGGACGGGAAGATCAAGCACACGGCGACACAGAAGATCCAGGCACGGTTGGCTCCCCGGTTCAACGGGGGCACGCCGCCGGATCTTATCGACAACTCGGGCGCGGAACAGATGGATTTCGGGACGCTGGTCTCCAAGGAGCAGTTGACGGACCTGCGAGCGCTTTTGGACGCGCCGTCCCTGGACGATCCGAAGAAGAAGGTACGGGACACGCTGCGGCCCGGCGTGGTGGAGATGGGGCAGTTCGACGGGGACGAGGTCTGGGTCCTGTACTACGCCTACACGATCTATGGCGTGTGGTATTCGAAGTCGTTATTAGCAAAGCACGGCTGGGAGTACCCGCAGGACTGGGACGCCATGCTCAAGCTGTGCGAGGACGCGAAGAAGCAGGGGATCGCGGGGTGGACGTATCCGGGGAAGTACCCGTACTACCTGCCGTTCAGCCTGTATCCGTTCATCGCGAAGATCGGCGGTCGCGAGGTGCTGGACGCGATCGACAACCTGGAGCCGAACGCCTGGAAGCACGATGCGGTGAAGTCGGCGTTCGAGGCGTACCACGAATTGCAGAGCAAGGGGTACATCCTCAAGGGCACGCCTGGCCTTGACCACACCCAGTCGCAGGTGGCGTGGAACGAGGGCAAGGCGCTCTTCATCCCGAACGGTTCGTGGGTGGAGAACGAGTCGAAGAAGACGACGCCGAAGAACTTCGACATGGCGGTGGGCGCGCCGTCCTCGCTGGATTCCAGCGACAAGCTGCCGTTCGGGACGATCTGGGCCTCGGGTGGTGAGCCGTTCATCGTGCCGAAGAACGCGAAGAACCCGCAGGGCGGCATGGAGTTGCTGCGGATCATGCTGGGCGAGAAGTCGACGCAGACCTTCATCAAGCAGGTGTCCTCGCTCTCCTCGCTGAACGGCGGGACCGAGGGACTGACGCTCGCGCCGGGGCTGGCGTCGGCGCAGGAGTTGTGGACGAAGGCGGGGCCGAACGTGGTGAACCCGCGGCTCCAGGACTGGTACGTGCGCTTGCAGAAGGAGAAGATCGGCACGGCCGCACTGGGCGAGATGATGGCGGGCCGCCTGTCGCCCAAGGAGTGCATGGCCAAGTGCCAGAAGTTCGCTGACGAGACCGCCAGGGACGATGCGGTGAAGAAGTACCGACACCGCTAGTCCGGCGTCGACCAGGTCATATCTCGCAGGCGAGAAGTGGGGTCGGTAGCAGTGCGGCACGGTAAGTACGGCTTCATCGTGGGGTTCTTGGCCCTGCCTCTGGCGATCTATGCGGTGTTCGTTCTCTCGCCGTTCGTCCAGGCCATCTACTATTCGTTCACGAACTGGAGCGGGTTGAGCTCGGACCTCAAGATGGTGGGGTTCGACAACTACCGCAAGATGTGGCATGACGACGTCTTCTGGCATGCCTTGCGGAACAATCTGGTGTTGTTGCTCGTGTTGCCGCTCGTGACGCTCGGCATGGGGCTGTTCTTCGCCTTCATGCTGAATGTGGGCGGGCGACGCAAGGGCGCGGTGGTGTCGGGTGTGCAGGGATCTGCCGTGTACAAGGTGGTGTATTTCTTTCCGCAGGTGCTGTCGATCGCGATCGTGGCGCTGATCTTCCAGTTCGCGTACAACCCGAACAGTGGTGCGTTGAACTCGTTCCTTTCCGGTATCGGGTTGGATTCGGTGCAGCCTGACTGGTTGGGTGATCCGGAGTTGGCGCTGTGGTGTGTCATGGCGGTGATGGTGTGGAGCAACGTCGGGTTCTACGTGGTGTTGTTCTCGGCCGCGATGAGCACGATTCCGCGGGATTTCTACGAGGCGGCCCTGCTCGACGGCGCGAACCGGTTCACGACGTTCTTCCGGATCACGTTGCCACTGCTGTGGGACACGGTGCAGACCGGTTGGGTGTACATGGGAATCCTGGCGTTGGACTCGTTCGCCGTGGTGCAGATCATGACGGTCGGCCCTGGTGGTCCTGACTATTCGACCGAGGTCCTGACGTGGTTCGTGTACACGAAGGGCATTCAGGACGGGCAGGCGGGTTACGGGACGGCGCTGGGCGTGGCCCTGTTGATCGTCACGATGATCTTCGCCGCGATCGTCATGCGGCTCGGCCGCCGCGAAAGGCTGGAGTTCTGACATGCCCCGGCCCGTAACGCCCGATCATCCACAGCAAATCCAGCCGCGCCACGACGCCGACCGACGTCGTACCGGGGGGAGTGAAGCTCCATGACCGACGAACCGTCACGCCGAGCCACCGGCGCACTGGACCTGGCCAAGGAGGAAAGGGCCACCGAGGCCCAGCACAGCGCACCATCCGCACCGACGGGGAAGACGCGGCGGGATTACGCAGGCGGCGCCCTGAATGTGTTCTCGCACGGAATCCTGGCCGTGTGGGGCCTGTTGGTGACGATGCCGCTGCTGTGGGCGGCGATGAGTTCCTTGAAGACCGACAAGGAGATCTTCACCTCGCCCTGGTCGCTGCCGTCCTCGTTGCACTTCGGAAACTGGTCGGACGCGTGGCAGACCGCGAACATGGGCCGGTACTTCCTGAACTCGGCCGTGGTGGTGACCGGTTCGCTCTTCGGCACGATGCTGCTGGGCGCGATGGCCGCCTACGTACTGGCCCGATTCGAATTCCGCGGGAACCGGTTCATCTACTTCCTGTTCGTGGGCGGCATGAGCTTTCCCATCGTGCTGGCGATGGTCCCGCTGTACTTCGTGTTGCAGAACATGGAGATGCTCAACACCAAGCACGGGTTGATCCTGGTCTACATCGCGTACTCGCTGCCGTTCACGGTGTTCTTCCTGACCTCGTTCTTCAGGACGCTGCCGACCTCCGTCGCGGAGGCCGCCATGCTCGACGGCGCCTCCCACACCCGCACGTTCTTCCAGGTCATGCTGCCGATGGCCAAGCCGGGACTGATCAGCATCGGGATCTTCAACTTCCTCGGCCAGTGGAACCAGTACATGCTGCCCTACGTACTGAACCAGGGCGACGACAAGGACAAGCTCCTCCCGCAAGGACTGGTGGAACTCGCCGTGTCCCAGGGCTACAAGGGCAATTGGGCGGTGCTCTTCTCCGGCCTGCTGATCGCCATGCTGCCGGTCCTTGCGGTGTACATCATCTTCCAACGCCAGGTCCAAGCCGGCCTCACCGCCGGCGCCCTCAAATAGTCGACACATCCACACGGGGCGCACCGGGCACATCGCGGGCCCACCCCGCCCTCCACCAGGGAGTTCCGTCCCCTCCTGTCCCACGACGGAGCCCCGTCCGGCCCCACCGCGGAGCCCTGACCTGCCCCACCACGGCGCCCCGTCAGGCCCCGGCCCCGCCCCCACGCGCCGCGGGCTCGGGGCCGCCCCCCGGCCCCCCGCGGCGCCCGGCCGCATCCCTGGGCGTTACGGTGCCGCTGCACCTGCTCCTCGCCCCGGCCGGTCGCCGGGGCCGCCCCCGTCGGGTGGCCGGGGCGGGGAGCGGACTTGACGCGCGACAACCAGTACGGCTCAGCTTAGAGTTCACATGTTGGAGACAGTGCCGGACCCGCCCCTGTGGTCCGGCCGGCGGCCGGCCGGCGCGCCGTACGCCCAGGCAGGAGTGGGATGGGCGTGGAGACTCCGGGGTCGCAGTCATCGCTGCACCGGGCCCACCTTGAGCGGGTCGTGCGCGCGGTGCGGATGGCGGGATCGCTCACCCAGGCGGAGATCGCCCGTACCACGGGGCTCTCGGCCGCCACGGTCTCCAACATCGTCCGCGAGCTCAAGGACGGCGGCACCGTCGAGGTCACGCCGACCTCCGCGGGCGGGCGCCGCGCCCGCAGCGTCGCGCTCAGCGGCGACGCCGGCATCGTGGTGGGCGTCGACTTCGGCCACGCCCACCTGCGGGTGGCCGTCGGCAACCTGGCCCACCAGGTGCTCGCAGAGGAGACCGAGCCGCTGGACGTGGACGCCTCGGCGGCGCAGGGCATGGACCGCGCCGAACAACTGGTCGGCCGCCTGATCGAGGTCAGCGGCATCGACCCGGCCAAGGTGGTGGGCGTGGGGCTCGGTGTGCCGGGCCCCATCGACGTGGCCACCGGAACGCTCGGTTCCACGGCGATCCTGCCGGGCTGGGCCGGCGCCAACCCGCGCGATGACCTCGCGGCCAGGCTCGGCGTCCCGGTCTACGTGGACAACGACGCCAACCTGGGCGCCCTCGGCGAGCTGGTGTGGGGCAGCGGCCGGGGCGTGGCCGACCTCGCGTACATCAAGGTGGCCAGCGGCGTCGGCGCCGGCCTGGTGATCAGCGGCCAGATCTACCGCGGCCCGGGCGGCACGGCGGGCGAGATCGGCCACATCACCCTCGACGAATCCGGCCCGGTGTGCCGCTGCGGCAACCGCGGCTGCCTGGAGACCTTCACCGCCGCCCGGTACGTACTGCCGCTGCTGCACTCAAGCCACGGCCCCGACCTGACCATGGAGCGCATGGTGGCGCTCGCCCAGGACGGCGACCCAGGCTGCCGGCGGGTGATCGCCGACGTCGGGCGGCACGTGGGCAGCGGCGTGGCCAATCTGTGCAATCTGCTCAACCCCAGCCGGGTGGTGCTCGGCGGCGACCTCGCGGACGCCGGTGACCTGGTGCTCGACCCGATACGGGACTCCGTCGCGCGGTACGCGATCCCCAGCGCAGCGCGCCAGCTCTCGGTGCTGCCCGGCGCGCTCGGCAGCCGGGCCGAGGTGCTCGGCGCGCTGGCCCTGGTGCTGAGCGAGATGGGCGGCTCCACGCTCCTCGACGGCTCCCTCACCACGGGAACGCCGGCCCTGGCCTGAGCAGGACGGGCTGGCCTGCCTGCGCAGCCCTGCCTGGCTGGCCTGGCCTGCCCCGGGCGCCGGCTTGACCTGGGCTGACCTGGGTTGACCTGGGCGCCGCTGGACCCGTCACCCGCCGCGCGTACCCACCCCCGCCGGCCGTGCGCACCGCAGCCCCTGCGGCCAGGCCCGAACGCCGACCCCAGCTTTGACCCCGGCCCGAGCTGCCGGCCGCGCATACCCGCGCCGCCCCGCAGCCCAGCCCCACCCCAACCGCCCCCACGAAACCCCGTGGGGGCGGTTTCATGTCAGGTACATCGAGGCCACACCGTTCACATAAGTTACGAATGGCACCGTTGCCATCTCGTTAAGGATTTACTTCTTGACGCGTGAGTTACTGGCGAGTTGACTGCCTGCCACCTCGGCCGCACGGACGGCCGCGTCAGGGAGGTACCCCACATGAACGCGACGCTCCGGCGTGTCGTCATCGCCACCGCCGCGGTCAGCCTCACCGTCGGTCTGGCCGCGTGCGGCAAGGCCAAGGAGGCGGACAGCAAGGAGTCGCGGGACCGCCAGCAGGGCGCTCCCCTCACGATCGGGCTTCTGCTGCCGGAAGACCAGACCGCGCGCTACGAGAACTTCGACAAGCCCCTGATCACGAAGCGGGTCAAGGAGCTCTGTCCGGCCTGCGACGTCAAGTACGTGAACGCCAAATCGGATGCCTCGGTCCAACAGCAACAGGTCGACTCCATGATCACCAAGGACGTCGACGTGCTCGTCCTGGACGCGGTGGACTCCAAGTCCATCGCCAGCTCCGTCGACAAGGCGCACGAGGCGGACATCCCGGTGGTCGCCTACGACCGGCTGGCCGAGGGCCCCATCTCCGCGTACACCTCCTTCGACAACGCGGAGGTCGGCCGGGTCCAGGCCAGGTCGCTGCTCAAGGAAATCGGCGGCAAGGCCGACCGCGGCCAGATCGTCATGCTCAACGGCTGGGAGGCCGACCCGAACGCCGCCATGTACAAGGAGGGGGCGCTCTCCGTCTTCCGCGGCAAGGTCAAGGTCGGCAAGTCCTACGACGTGGAGAAGTGGCTGCCCAACCTCGCCCACGACAGCATGAACGGCGCGATCTCCTCGCTCGGCAAGGACCGGATCGTCGGCGTGTACGCGGCCAACGACGGCATGGCGGGCGGCGCGATCACCGCGCTCCAGCACGGCGGGTTCGCCACGGTTCCGCCGGTGACCGGGCAGGACGCGGAGCTCGCCGCCGTACAGCGCATCGTCGCGGGTGAGCAGTTCATGAGCGTCTACAAGTCGTACAAGGTCGAGGCCAGGACCGCGGCCGAGATGGCGGTGGCGCTCGGCTGGGGCGAGGACGTGCCGGCGAGGACCACCGTGGACAGCCCGACCGAGCAGGACGTCCCCGCCACGCTGATCCCCCCGGTCGCGCTGACCGTGGACAACATCAAGGACACCGTGGTCAAGGACCGCCTCTACTCGTTGGGCAAGATCTGCACGCCCAGGTACCGGGCCGCCTGCGAGCGGGCCGGACTGCGCTAGCCCCCGCCCCTGCCCCCCGCGGCCGGGCCCCGGCCGGGCACCCGGCTTCGACGCGCCCGCCCCGGCGGTGCGGCGCAGACCCGCCCCGACGGGCGGCGAAGGAGATGGTTGACGTGACCGCTACGCCCGTACTGGCGTTGCGCGGGATCTCCAAACGGTTCGGTGCCGTCCAGGCGCTCACCGACGTCGATCTGGAGGTCCACGCCGGCGAGGTGGTCGCCCTGGTGGGCGACAACGGCGCCGGCAAGTCCACCCTGGTCAAGACGGTCGCCGGGGTCGGCCCCGCGGACGGCGGGGTGATCGAGTGGCGCGGCCGGCGGGTCCGGGTCGAGCGCCCGCACGACGCCCAGGCGCTCGGCGTCGCGACGGTCTACCAGGACCTCGCGCTCTGCGACAACATCGACGTGGTCGGCAACCTCTTCCTCGGCCGGGAGCTCACCCGCGCCGGCATCCTGGACGAGGTCGAGATGGAGCGCCGGGCCCGCGAACTGCTCCAGACGCTGTCCATCCGCATCCCCAGCGTGCGCATCCCCATCGCCGCGCTCTCCGGCGGGCAGCGCCAGACGGTGGCCATCGCCCGCTCCATGCTGGGCGAACCCGGCCTGGTGATCTTGGACGAGCCGACCGCGGCGCTGGGCGTCGAGCAGACCGCCCAGGTGCTCGACCTGGTGGAGCGGCTGCGCGAGCGCGGCCTCGCGGTGATCCTCATCAGCCACAACATGGCCGACGTCAAGGCGGTGGCCGACCGGGTGGCGGTGCTGCGGCTGGGCCGCAACAACGGCACCTTCGACGTTCGGGCCACCTCGCAGGAGGAGATCATCGCCGCGATCACCGGCGCCACCGACAACGCTGTCACCCGCCGTAAGGCCCGTATCTCGGACCCGGAGGACCTCGCGTGAGCCCCGATCTGGACAAGCCGGCCGACGGCGCGGGCCAAGAGCCGCACCCGGCCACCGCACATCCGCACGCCGCCGCGCACGCCGATCCGCCCGCACCCGGCGCCTCCGCCGGTGCCCCCGCTGCGAACCCGCCGGCGGAACCGGCGGTGGAACCGGCGGCAGGGTCGGCGGCGGAACCGGCGGCAGGGTCGACGGCGGGAACGGCCATCGAGGGTGAGCCCGCGGCCCCCGGTGCCATCGCCGCCGTCGACCCCCGGCTGCTGGTCCGCGAGCGCGGCCTTGCGGGGTACGTGCAGGAGTTCGGCCGCAAGCTGCGCGGCGGGGAGCTCGGCGCGGTGCCCGTCGTCGTCGGGCTGGCGATCATCTGGGCCGTCTTCCAGTGGCAGGACTCGGCCTTCCTCTCCCCGAAGAACCTGTCCGACCTGTCCATCTACATCGTCGGCACCGGCATGATCTCGGTCGGCATCGTCCTGGTGCTGCTGCTCGGCGAGATCGACCTGTCGGTCGGCTCGGTCAGTGGCCTCGCCGCCGCCGTCGTCGCCGTACTGCACGTCAACGAGGGCGTGCCCGAGGGGCTCGCGATCCTCGTCGCCCTCGCCTCCGGGGCGGTGGTCGGCGCGGTGCACGGCTTCTTCTTCGCCCGCATCGGGGTGCCGGCGTTCGTGGTGACGCTCGCCGGGCTGCTGGCCTGGAACGGCCTGATGCTCCAGGTGCTGGGCACCACCGGCACCATCAACCTCGACCGCGACAGCTTCATCGTCAACCTCACCAGCCACTACTTCGTCTACATCGCGGTGGCCTACGGCGTCGCCGGGCTCGCCGTCGCCGGCTTCCTCGCCGCCCAGCTCCTGGACGCACACCGCCGCCGGGCCGCGGGCGTGCCGCACCGGCCGCTCGGCGAGATCCTGGCGCGCACCGGCGTGCTGGCCGTCCTCGCCTTCGCGGCGGCCTGGCGGCTCAACGAGTACAAGGGGCTGCCGCTGGCCCTGCTGATCTTCCTGGTGGTGCTCATCGGCTACGACGTGCTGTTGCGCCGCACCCGCTTCGGGCGCCAGGTCTTCGCGGTGGGCGGCGGCGTGGAGGCGGCGCGCCGGGCGGGCATCAACGTCACCTTCGTCCGCATCACCGTCTTCGCCGTCTCCGGGCTGATGGCCTCGGTCGGCGGCCTCTTCATCGCCTCCCGGATCGCCGCCGCCAACCAGGGCGCCGGCACCGGGAACCTGCTGATGGAGGCCATCGCCGCGGCCGTGATCGGCGGCACCAGCCTCTTCGGCGGCCGGGGCAGCGTCTGGTCGGCGCTGCTCGGCATGCTGGTGATCGGCTCCATCGCCTCCGGCATGACGCTGCTGGGCATCGAGGCGTCCGTGCAGTACATGATCACCGGCGGGGTGCTGCTGGCGGCCGTGGTGATCGACTCGGTCGCGCGCCGCACGCAGCGGTCGGCGGGCCGGGGTTAGGCCGTACGGGGTGAGGTCGTACGGCGTTGGCGGTCGCCGTGGGCCGTGGGCCGTGGGCCGTGGGCCGTGGGCCGTGGGCGGTGGTCGGTGGTCCGGCCGTGCCCCGCGGCCCGCGGTCGGCCGCCCGCCGCCCGCCGCCTGCCGGTCCGCGCCGCGCATCGCTCGTACCCGGCCCGTACGGAGCCCGCATGCGGCGGAGTGCGCAGCCCCCTGCGCCCCACTCGCCCCCCTACACCATGCGTGTCCCGGCCGCGCGCTGCCCGTCGGGGCGCTAGGGGCCGCTCCGGGGGTGGTCGGCCGGGTGTCGGGCCCGGGGCGCCCGCCCCGTTCCGCCCGGCGCACGGTACGCACGCGCGGTCGAGCCGCGTCCCGCACGGGAACTAGACCACTCGCGTGAGTTACATCGCATCCTCTCGACATCACCGATAAGTGCGGAACATTAGACTCGTCAGACCGGCAAGGCTCGACAGCTTTACACCAAGGAGGCGCAAGTGCCGAAGGAGCCGCGTGCAGCGCGTGCGGAGGCAGCGGACGGGTGGCGACTGCTGAGCCGGGTCAAGCGGCCACGCGACCTCGACAAGTTCAGCACCGAGCAACTGGACGAGCTGGCGACGGAGATCCGCTCCTTCCTCGTGGAAGCCGTCTCCAAGACCGGCGGACACCTCGGACCCAACCTCGGCGTGGTGGAGCTCACCATCGCCCTGCACCGTGTCTTCGACTCCCCGAAGGACCGGGTCCTCTTCGACACCGGGCACCAGTCCTACGTGCACAAACTCCTCACGGGCCGGCAGGACTTCTCCAAGCTCAAGGGCAAGGGCGGCCTCTCCGGCTACCCCTCGCGCGCGGAGTCCGAGCACGACGTCATCGAGAACAGCCACGCCTCCACCGTCCTCGGCTGGGCCGAAGGCATCGCCAAGGCCAACGAGATCCTCCGCAAGAAGGACCACGTCGTGGCCGTCATCGGCGACGGCGCGCTGACCGGCGGCATGGCCTGGGAGGCGCTGAACAACATCGCGGTGGCCAAGGACCGCCCGCTGGTCATCGTCGTCAACGACAACGAGCGTTCGTACGCGCCGACCATCGGCGGCCTCGCCAACCACCTCGCGACGCTGCGCACCACCGACGGCTACGAGCGCTTCCTCGCCCGCGGCAAGGACCTCCTGGAGCGCACCCCGGTCGTCGGCCGCCCGCTGTACGGCACGCTGCACGGCGCCAAGAAGGGCCTCAAGGACTTCATCGCGCCGCAGGGCATGTTCGAGGACCTGGGCCTGAAGTACGTCGGCCCGATCGACGGCCACGACATCGAGGCGCTGGAGTCGGCGCTGGAGCGGGCCAAGCGGTTCGGCGGCCCGGTGATCGTGCACTGCCTCACCGAGAAGGGCCGCGGGTACACGCCCGCTCTCCAGGACGAGGCCGACCGCTTCCACGCGGTGGGCAAGATCCACCCGGACACCGGACTGCCGATCTCCAACTCGGGCGCCGACTGGACCTCGGTCTTCGGCGAGGAGATGGTCAAGCTCGGCAAGGAGCGCAAGGACATCGTGGCGATCACGGCGGCCATGCTCCAGCCGGTCGGCCTGGAGAAGTTCGCCAAGGAGTTCCCCGACCGGGTCTTCGACGTCGGCATCGCCGAGCAGCACGCGGCGGTCTCGGCCGCGGGCCTGGCCACCGGCGGCCTGCACCCGGTCTTCGCCGTCTACGCGACCTTCCTCAACCGCGCCTTCGACCAGGTCCTGATGGACGTGGCGCTGCACAAGTGCGGGGTCACCTTCGTGCTGGACCGGGCCGGGATCACCGGCACCGACGGCGCCTCGCACAACGGCATGTGGGACATGTCCATCCTCCAGGTGGTGCCGGGGCTGCGGCTGGCCGCGCCGCGCGACGCCGACCAGGTCCGCGCCCAGCTCCGGGAGGCCGTCGAGGTCACCGACGCGCCGACCGTGGTGCGCTACTCCAAGGGCGCGGTGGGCCCGGCCGTGCAGGCCGTGGACCGGATCGGCGGCATGGACATCCTGCGCGAGCCGGCCCCCGAGGGCCGTGCCGCCGGGCGCGCCGATGTGCTGCTCGTCTCGGTGGGCGCCCTCGCCCCGATGTGCCTTGAGGTCGCCGACCTCCTGGACAAGCAGGGCATCTCCACCACCGTGGTCGACCCGCGCTGGGTCAAGCCGGTGGACGAGGCGATGCCGGCGCTGGCCGAGCGGCACCGGGTGGTCGTCACCGTCGAGGACAACAGCCGGGTCGGCGGCGTCGGCTCCGCCATCGCCCAGGCGCTGCGCGACGCCGGCGTGGACGTTCCGCTGCGCGACTTCGGCATCCCGCCGCGCTTCCTCGACCACGCCTCCCGCAAGGAGGTGCTGGCCGAGATCGGCCTCACCGCCCCCGACATCGCCCGCCAGGTGACCGGCCTGGTGGCGCAGATCGACGGCCGGTACGAGGCGGACGCCGCCGGCGCCCGCAGCAGCGCGGCGGAGCCGGCGCGCGACTGAGGTCCCGGCGCCCGGCCCCCGCTGAGGGGCGCCCGGGCGCACCGACCGACCGTTGCCGGGTCGGCCCCACGGCACTGCCGTACGGGCCGGCCCGGCTTCGTGGTGCCCGGGCCCGGCCCGGCGGTGTTGTTGCGCCGGGGCGACGTTGTTGCGCCGGGGCGACCTGGCATCCGCCCGAACGCGGCACCCGTACGCCTGAGCTCGGCCCCGGAACCCGTACACCGAGCCCTGCACCTCTACGCCCGGGCCCGGCACCCGCGGGCCGGACCCTGCCCCGTACGCCCGGGCCCGGCACCCGTACGCCCAGTCCCCGCACCGCGGGCCCGACCGGACCCGTGTGCCCGAGCTCGGGCCCGTACGCTCGCGCCCCCGCAGCTCCTCCCGCAGCCCCCGCTGCTCCGGGTGGGCGATCCCGCCGCGTCGTCCCGCACTCCATCGGGTGAACCGGGCCGGCGCCGGCGGGGTGCGTGGCCGGGCCGTCTGCGCCGTGCGAGACCTTGGCGCGTACACGCGCAGCGCAGGTACGGGCCGGGTGCGCGGCGGAGCGGAGCCGTAAGGAGCACCGGTGAGTGCACGGGTACCCAAGGGCGGCGGCGGGGGCTATTTCCGGACAAAGGACGTCGAGCAGTCCATCCGGGACACCGAGGAGCCGGAGCACGCGCTGAACAAGTCGCTCTCCGCGCTCGACCTCACCGTCTTCGGGGTCGGGGTGGTCATCGGCACCGGCATCTTCGTCCTGACCGGCCAGATCGCCAGGAACACCGCGGGCCCCGCGGTCGCGCTCGCCTTCCTCGCCGCCGGCCTGGTCTGCGCCCTGGCGGCCCTGTGCTACGCGGAGTTCGCCTCCACCGTGCCGGTCGCCGGCTCCGCCTACACCTTCGCGTACGCCTCGCTCGGCGAACTCCCGGCCTGGATCATCGGCTGGGACCTGATGCTGGAGTTGGCGCTCGGCTGCGCCGTGGTGGCCGTCGGCTGGTCGGGGTACGTGCGCTCGCTGATGGACAACGCCGGCTGGCACCTGCCGGCCCGGCTGTCGGGCGGCGAGGCGGACGGCTTCGGCTTCGACCTGCTCGCCTTCGTGCTGGTGCTGGTGATCACCGGGGTGCTGGTGGCCGGCATGAAGCTGTCCGCGCGGATCACCTCACTGATCGTGGCGGTCAAGGTGGGGGTGGTGCTGCTGGTGATCGTGGCCGGGGCGTTCTTCATCGAGGTCGACAACTGGCGCCCCTTCGTGCCGCCGGCCGAGGGCACCGCCGACCGCGGCTCGGGCCTGGCCGCCCCGCTCATCCAGGTCATGTTCGGGTACGAGCCGACCACCTTCGGCGTCCAGGGCATCTTCACCGCGGCGGCCGTCGTCTTCTTCGCCTTCATCGGCTTCGACATCGTGGCGACCGCGGCCGAGGAGACCCGCAACCCCCAACGCGACGTGCCCCGCGGCCTGCTCGGCTCGCTCATCGTCTGCACCGTGCTCTACGTCGCCGTGTCCCTGGTGGTCACCGGCATGGAGAAGTACACCCGGCTGACGGTGGACGCGCCGCTCGCGGACGCCTTCAAGGCCACCGGTCACCCCTTCTACGCCGGGCTCATCAGCTTCGGCGCCGCGGTCGGGCTCACCACCGTGTGCCTGATCCTGCTGCTCGGCCAGTCCCGGGTGTTCTTCGCGATGAGCCGTGACGGATTGCTGCCCAGGGCCTTCTCGCGGGTCCACCCGCACTACGGCACACCGTACCGCTCCACGGTGCTGCTCGGCGTGGTGGTCGCCGTCATCGCCGGCTTCACCAGCCTCTCGGAGCTGGCGGAACTGGTGAACATCGGCACCCTGTTCGCCTTCGTCGTGGTGGCGATCGGCGTCGTCGTCCTCCGCCGCACCCGCCCCGACCTGCCCCGCGCCTTCCGCACCCCGCTGGTGCCCGCGCTGCCCATCGCCTCCGTACTGGCGTCGCTGTGGCTGATGCTCAACCTCCCCACGGAGACCTGGCTCCGCTTCGGGGCCTGGATGCTCCTCGGCACCGTCATCTACGTCGCGTACGGGCGGGGCCACAGCCGGCTGAGCGCGGGGAAGGGGCGGGTGGACTAGGAACCGCGTGGCAGGGGCGTGCCGCCCGGGCCGGCCGCGGGGCTTTTGTGCCGTGGGTGCGACGGGAGCGGGACCGGAGCGGGCCGAGTGAGCTGAACGTCGCTTTGCGGGGCCATCGGGCGCTGGCGCTTTTCGGACGCGGCCACCTGAGAGTCATCGCTCCCACTTTTCGGGCACCGTTGACGGAGAATCACACTTCCTGCGATTCTCATGCGGGCTTAGTGATGTGGTTGCCTCTGATGTTGTATTTGCCGTACGACCGTGGAAGGAGGGATCTTTCTACTGCCGTGTGCTACCAGGCCGCTTTTGGCCTTGGACTGCCGATTCGCCGTGAAGACTGCCGCAAGGTGTGCGGCACGGTGCGGGAAGGATGCCCAGTAATTCGGCTGGCGATCGCCAGTTCGCGACATGTTGATGATTAACGCTCTTGTTGTTGTTTGCTCGATCAGTGGTGTTTCGGAAGGCCGTCGGCCGTGCGCCCGCGATGTCGCGGGACCCGCACTTCCCTCGTGCGACTGGCCAGTGTGAATTCTTCCCTTGAAACAGCCACACGGCTG
This sequence comes from Streptomyces sp. HSW2009, assembly GCF_040240285.1. Lineage (NCBI taxonomy): Bacteria > Bacillati > Actinomycetota > Actinomycetes > Kitasatosporales > Streptomycetaceae > Streptomyces > Streptomyces sp. HSW2009. Next base: position 43,402 of record NZ_JBEHZD010000003.1, read on the forward strand.
TACGCGACAAATGCCGTGCACGGGTAACGCGCCAACTGTCCCCCAACCGGCGTTGCGGACGCTGCCTCTTGGGGCCTGTTGCAGCGCCCGCCCGTAGCTGTAGCACGCCCACGGCGAGTTCGGACCATCGGTGGGTCGAGCTCCGTGACCCGGGCCGTAGCCACCGTGGTTGGTCACAACAGTTCACTCCAGACACCACGCCCTACGTCACCCGGCCCGGCGTCCCGCGTTCCGTGCGACAGAAGACGAATGGTGCACGCACGGTGAGCCAGCGGGACGTTCGCTGTCTCTCAACTGCGCAGAGAAGGGGCACGTGTTGAATTCTCGAAGAAGGAGAACTCCGCTCACGGCCGTCGTCGCCGCAGCGCTGGCGGTGGGATTACTTCCCAACCTGCCGGCTTGGGCCGATGAAGACGGCCAGGGGAACGCCGCACCGTCGTCGGCGACGGCCACCGGCACCCAGGCCGCGACATCCTCCAGCGTGAAACCGACTGACCGTACCGAAATCCTCGGAAAGGACTGGCAGCGGTCTCGCGACCGGGCCTGGACGACGACCGGTGACGCGCGGGGCTTCCACCTTCTGGTCGCGGACCAGAAGGACGGGTACGCCTGGCGCACCGCCGCCTCGCTCGCAGAACCTGGCTTCGACGCGGACCAGTGGATCGGCAATGCCTGTGTGACGGGCTCGGGGCGGCGCGCGGTCGTCGCCTACGCACCGCGGACGTTCACGAACAAGCCCGAGTTGATGGCGCGGGGCGCCTTCACCGCTGTGGTGGACCTCGGGACCGGCGCGGTGACGAAGCTGAAGCAACAGGCGTCGCTCGCGTACTTCAGTCCCGGTTGCGGCACGGCCGAGACCGCCGTCCTGACCCAGTACGCGGGTGAGACGAAGAACGCCACCCGGCTCGTCACGGTCGACACGGAGACCGCCAAGACCGGCCGGCCCATCGAGTTGGCGGGCCAGGTCAGTTCCGCGGTTCCGGTGGGCGAGGACATCGTCGCGGCCGACTCCGCCCGGCTCGTCAAGATCGATGAAGCGGGCCGGCGTACGGCGCTCGCCCGGACCGATCAGGTCCCGTTCCTGCTCAGGTCGGACGCCGACGGCGGCGTGAGCTACCTCGACCGTCCGGCCGGGCGCGCCCGGGGAAGCGTCGAGCGGGGCGAGGTGGAACGCCTGACCGCCGAGGACGTCAAGGCGGGGGACGCGGCCGGCGCCAGGCCCCACGTGCTGGCGGTCGGCCCGCTGCGGAAGATGGACCTCACCAGCAGCGCGGACGGCACGGTCATCATCACCGGCGAGACCACCGCCGTCGACACCCTGCCCAGCACGGTCAAGCGCCGTACCGACATCCCCGCGGGCGCGCACGCAACGACCCGCGGCGCTGCACTGGTGACCGAAACGGCCTGGGCGGCGGGCAAGGGCTCCCGGAGCGCCGCACCGGACCCCACGGGGGCGCGGCCGGCGAGCATCGACCTGAAGGTGCTGGGTACGGGGGAGCGGGCCACCTTCCGGGTCACGCCGGATGAGGCCGCCAAGCGTCCGCAGGGCGGGAGAAGCGCCCGCTCCCCGGCGCTCCCGGCCGGCAAGGCCCCGTCCGGTACGAGGCGCTCGGTGGCCGCGGCGGGCTCCCCGAACAACCCGGTCGAGGACGAGCGGTACTGCTCGGTCCCGCGCAACGACGTGCGCAAGCAGGCCATGCAGCCCAAGCCCCGCCAAGTCGAGTGGGCCGTGGACCAGGCCATCACCAACAACCTGAACAAGCACATATCGCGCCCGGCGAACTGGAAGAACCTGGGCATGGGCGCCTATCAGCCGCAGAGCCTCTTTCCCCTCAAGGCGTTGGAAGGCGGCGGACGGATTCCCGCGCAGATCATGCTCGGCATCACCGCACAGGAATCCAACATGTGGCAGGCGTCCCGGGTCGTCGTGCCCGGAGTGACCGGAAACCCGCTGATCGGAAACTACTACGGCATCAAGTATGCGGCTGACGGTGAGCAGACCGACCCGTGGGGAATCGACTGGGCCGAGGCGGACTGCGGATACGGCATCACCCAGGTCACTGACGGCATGCGCGTGCACGGCAAGGAGAAGCCGGGGGAGAAGCCCCTGACCACACTCCAGCAGGAGGCCGTGGCTCTGGACTACACCGCGAACGTCGCCGCCGGCGTCAACATCCTGGCCGACAAGTGGAATCTGACGCGCAAGGACGGGATGACCGTCAACGGCGGTGACCCCAAGTACCTGGAGAACTGGTTCTTCGCCTTGTGGGCCTACAACTCCGGCTACTACCGGAAGGCCGACGCCGCCAAGAACGACGGCCTGTGGGGGGTGGGCTTCACGAACAACCCCGCCAACCCGCTCTGGAAGGCCAACCGTACGCCGTTCCTCTCCAACGCGAGCGGCACGGGAGACGACTATTCGCACGCCGCACACCCACAGGACTGGCCGTACCAGGAAAAGGTCATCGGCTGGGCCGCCCGCCCGCTCCAGGCCCTGGAGTCCCCCGGCACCATGGTGCTCGGCTTCCGGCAGGCGTGGTGGAACAACAACGAGCTCCGCATGGCCATGAAGCCGTCGGAGAAGCTTTTCTGCACGACCGCGAACACATGCGATCCGAGCAAGATCGGGCCGAACGACCAGAACGAACCGGGGCTCGGCGCCTGTACGCGTGCGGACCTGAAGTGCTGGTGGTCCCAACCCGTCAAGTGGAAGGACTGCACCAAGGCGGAGTGCGGCAACGAGATCCTGCGGTTCAACGACACCTACAAGGAGGAAGCGGACGGCACCGCCTATCCGCCGAACTGCTCCACCGCCGGCCTCCCCGGGAAGGCGCTGATCGTCGATGACGTTCCCGACAACATTCCCTCGATCCGCCCGGATTGCCCCCGGCAGACCGGGGCCGGCAGCTTCAGCTTCGACTTTATGAACAACGGGGTGGAGGCGCACCTCCCGGCCAAGATCGACACCCACCAGCTCGGCGCGGGCTACGGAGGACACTTCTGGTTCGCCCATACGCGTCAGTCCGACATCGAGGGCCAGCGCCTCAAGGTCACTGGAACGTGGACGCTGAACAAGCCGATCAATGGAACGGCCAGAGTGTGGGTGCACCTCCCTGATCACGGTGCCCAGACCGAACAGGCGCGGTACGAGGTGAAGGGAAAGCTGGGCTGGCGGACGAAGGTCCTTTCCCAGAAGGGCAACAAGAACCGGTGGGTACCGCTCGGCGTCTATCGGTTCAACGACAGCAACCCGCAGGTCCGGCTCACCACGATCACCTCGGACGGTACGGGTGATCAGGACATAGCCTTCGACGCTGTCGCCTTCGAGCCCGGCAACTTCCCGACTCTGCCCGAGGTCAAGGTCCCCGACCCGGATCCGAACGCACCGGACCCGGACTACAGCGTGCAGGAACCCCAGGGGAACGACGGCCCCGTCGCGGTGGCCCAGCGAGTGGTGTGTAGCAGTACGGCCGAAGCGGACCAGAGGATCTGCGCCGAAGCCGCCAAGACGGCGCCCAGCGTGAAGGACGTCGACGACCCGGCCCAGCCGAAGAGCAACCTGAATCCCTGGTGCGACAAGATGACCCACAAGTACGAGATCAAGCGCTACCAGGGTTGCTACCGGGATCAGTGGCCGGTCCTTTATCTGGACGAGTCAACGCACAGCATCGTGGGCACCGTGGTATTCGCCTTCGTGCAGGAATTCAAGCTACGGGGAGACGAGAACCAGTTCCTCAGCAGCATCACTTTCAAGCCCGTCAGTTACACGGGGGCCATGCCTCCTATCCTTGTCAAGGAGTGGGTTGCTAGTTGCACTCCGGTGGGCAAGTGCGAGACCTCAAACACTCCGCCGGCGCCCGCCCCCACCTGGCAGGGCAAACCCACCTGGGTGATGGGGGAGTTCCACCAGGCGTCGGCCGTCCGCATCCATCAGTCGGGTGACCTCCTGGTGCCCGGAAAGACTCACGAGCACCAGATCTATACCAAGATCGACATGCAGGTGCCGGGCGCGGAGAAGATCATCGACTTCGGCGAGTGGAACTCTGCGCCGATGGGCCCCATTCGGTGCGACTCCGTCTTCCCCGCGGGTACGAAGGGCTGCACGTTCAAGGACTACCGCTCGACGTTCAAGACCAATACCTACCGGTATCCCGCGGCGGCGGCCTACTACTGGCTGATGCGCGAGGAACTCGATTCCCACCCGGGGAGCAAGCGGCACAAGAGCCCGCTCCGTCGAGAGGGAAGCAAGGCCGTCAGCGATAGGAACCGCGAGGTGATCTGCAAGCTGGGGGGCCAGGAGAACCGTTGGGTCGCACACCCGGATGCCACGCCCGACGCCGATGGGGTGCAGTGCGACGAGTACCCCTTCGCCAGCACCAAACAGAGCGGTGGGCAGAACCTGCCGCACGGAAAGTCGTGCGTCCAGCTCTATGCGAAGAAGGAGAGCGACGGGTGGCGCCTGTACGACGATGACAGGGAGGAGTTGCCCAACTGGAGTGCCATCTGTGCGCGAGCTTCCATGCCCGGGAAGCAGAACATGGACGCCGGGCGCGCCGGGGGCCTCGCCACCTTCACCCAGGAAATGCGGGTACAGGACGACGATCCGTACTACATCGAGGTTCCGGAGCTCGAAGGATGCGACACCAGCAGCGTGTGCGTCATTCGCCCGCGTAGCTGAAGCGGAGCCCGCGTCAAGGACGTGCGGCGCGCCCTTGACATGAGGTGAGCACGGTGGGGGGGGGGGGGCCCGGGCGGGCCCCCCCCCCCCGGAGGAAGCCCCCCCCCCCCGCGCCCCGCCGGGCCCCCCCCGGCCACATCGGCGGGGTGTGGTGCATGGCGGGGCAGGGGGACCAGCCGGCCGCCCCCCCCCCCCGCCCGGGGGGGGGGGGCCCGCGCCCCCCCCCCCCCCCCCCCCCCCCCCCCCCCACGCCACTGAAGTCAGCCGACCCGCCATTCGACGCTCAGTGAGTCCTCGCGCATCTGCGGCTGGTAGTGGTCAATGCGGCTCATGGTCTCCAGCGCGTCCGCCACCTCGCCGAAGAAGTGCGTCAGGCTCCGCCACCGCGGCTCGTACCGGCAGTACTCATCGTCGTATTCCAGCACTTTGCCGTAGGTGGCGCCCGGGCGGTGGTCGATGACGAGTTCCTGCCCCGTGACGTCCCCCGCGAACGGTATCCAGTGGGTGTGCGCCGTCTCGCCGACGACCAGGCTGTCCGTTCCCTCTTCGACGCTCCACGAGACGTTTTCCCTCATTCGCTGGTGCCCCGCACGTAGGCGCTGCGTCCCGTAGAGCCCGCGGGTGCCGGGGAGGAAGGAACCGGGATCGCCTGCGCTGCGCAGGAGCGGCACCCCGTCGTGGTGCTGTAAGAGTGCGCGCAACTCGTCGCACAGCGGGAACGCGCCGTCCGTGACGGAATTGATCGCCGCGTCGGATGCGGGTAATCGAAGGGCGCGGTAGTCATCCGGAGCATGCAGTTCCAGCCAGGTATTCAGGCGTTCCCACACCTGGTGGAATTCGCTTGCTCCGCGGTCCTCGCTCGGCATCGCTGCGGCCCTTTCGCGTCCGATTCATATTCACGGCCCGCTCAGTGTCCCGCGGCCCCGACTGGCGGCTCTCCCGCCACCGCACCCGCGTCGGCGCCGTCACGGAGACGGTTCCGTCCGGGATGACCCAAGCGGAAGACGAAAAGTACCGTGACCTGACCGGTAAGTGACATGGCGTCAGATTCGCGAGTGCCTAAGCTGGTCCTGCCGTACGCATACCACTCTCACGCCACGGACACCTCAGCGACCACGAGCATCTCGGGAGCCTCCAGTGAGAAGTGCAAAAATCACGCTCTGTGCCCTGCTCTTCGTCGGGGCCACCAGCCTCACGCCAGCCACTGCCGCACCGGCTCCATCGGCTTCAGCAGCTCCGTCGAATCTGTCGAACCCGTCGACCGGGAACGCATTCGCCCTGTCCAGCTCCGCATTCGCCGACGGCGGCGTCATGCCCAAGGTCCACGAGTGCACCAGCGGCGGCGGCAGCGACCCCGGCAAGCGGAACGAATCCCCCGCCCTGACCTGGTCGGGCGCGCCGGCCGGCGCCAAGAGCTATGCGATCGTCATGCGCGATCTCGACAACGCCAGCCTCATCCACTGGGTCATCTACGACATCCCCGCGAACACGACCTCGCTCCCGCAGAACGTCGACCACACGTACCAACCCACCACCCCGGCGGGAGCCCGGCAGGTCTACTACCGCGGCAGCGCGAGCCTCTTCGGCTACCAGGGGCCGTGCTCGCCCTCCACGGTGAACACTTACGAGTTCGTCGTCCACGCACTCAACCAGTCGTCGCTGACCAGCCTGAACTCCAACTCGTCGACCAGGACCGCGGCCCGCACGATCGCCGCTGCGACGATCGGATCGGCCAGGATCACCGGCGAGTCATAGCGCTGCCGCGCGGGCCCGCGCACCGGCCCGCGCCCCCCACGCGCCTCGCGCCCCGAGGAGCCACGTACCGCGCACCCACCGGCCGCACCGCCCCACCACCCCGGACCGCCAGCTCGCTCCGGCCCGCCCGCCCCCGGCCCACCCGTCACGAACGCACCGCCCGCGGCCCCGCCACGTCCGCACCCAACGCGCCCACCCGCTGCCGTAGTTCGCGGTCGGCGGTGACCACCAGGCAGGGGCGGTCCGGAGTGCGGGCGGCGACCACCGCCACGATGTGATCATCGCCACTGCCGGGCGCCGACTCGACCCGTACGAACGGTGTTGAATCCACGCCACGCGCCCGGCCCTCGACCACGAGCACGACCTCCACGGGGCCCTCCTGCGCCCAGCCGGGCACGTCCGCGCGGGCGGGCAACCCCGCGTCGGCCAGGGGCGCCAACGTGTCCCGCAGGCGCTCGGCCGCGCCGTGCCGATCGCGCCACCATCCGTCGGGTACGGAGCCGACCACGTTCGCCGCGTCCACCACCACGAGTGCCTTCATGCGCTCAGCCTGGCACGATCAGGGCGTCGGGGCCGTATTGCCCTGGGGAGGGCACGCGGCGTCCTCGGCCAGGCAAAATACTATGGTCGGTGTTACAAGAGGGAAGGTTGTCTGCGAACCATGGTGTTGCGGTTGCTGCGCGGAAAGGACGGCAGGCTCTCGGCCTACGCCCCGGCGGCAGGCGGCATCGCCCGCTGGACGGAGACCCGTCCCGGAGGGCCGAACTGGGCTGGGCCCGAGTGGCTCGACGTGCCGGGTCTGACCGCCTGTTCCATCGGCCAGGGGTCGGACGGTTACGTCCACCTGGTCGGGCTGCGCGAGAAGCGGGCCCCCGATGACCAGATCGACGTGGACGTGGTGCACGCCACCCAGTACCAGACGGGGCGGCCGACCACGGTCTGGCACTCGCTGGGCACCCCGCACCCCAAGGACGCCGAGCGGGCGCGGCGCGTGACGGTGGTCTCCACCGTCGTCGGCAAGGAGGGCGCCGTGCACGTCGTGGTCCGCAACGCGGGCGGCGGCATCAGCGCCCGCCGGCAGGACGCCAAGGGCAAGTGGAGCGGCTGGGTCGACTTCAAGGGCAGCAACGTCACCGAGGGCGTGTCCACGGTCGCCACCAAGGAGGGCCGGGTCGAGTTCTTCGCACCGGCCACCGGCGCGGCCCTGCGCTGGTACATGACCGAACCCGGCGGCGGCCTCAAGCGCGGCGACAACCTCGATGTGAACCCCTTGCCGGGCTCCGTCTCGGGCGTCCAGACCGGTCGCGACTCCCTCACCCACTACTGGCGCGACGCGGACACCCGGGAGATCGTCGCCTACCGGTCGGGCGCGGACGCCGAGCCCGTATCGCTGGGCGGCGCGACGGGCGAGGGCGCGGCGGCGGTCATCCAGGCGCCCGTCTACGGCTACGACTGCACGGTGTTGGCCCAGCACGAGCCGGAGACCAGACGCCTGGCGGTCGCCGCCTACCCCACCGAGAACGAGTCGGCCGGCGCCTGGTGGACGCCGACCGGCGAGCCCGGCCTCACCGCTCCGGCCCTCGCGCTCGACGGCTACGGGCGGGTCGTCCTGGCCGCGCTCGGCCCCGGCCGCGAACTCCTGGTCACCCGACAGAAGACGACGGAGCCCGGGCTCGCGCTGGACGCCTGGACGGTGGTCTAGCCCCCCCCCAAACGCCGACCGGGGGGGGGGGGGGGGGGGGGGGGGGGGGGGGGGGGGGGGGGGGGGGGCGGGGGGGGGGGGGGGGGGGGGGGGGGGG
>NZ_JBEHZD010000030.1:0-30001 GCF_040240285.1 Streptomyces sp. HSW2009
GGGGGGGCTGCCCGGCGTCGGCACCGCCGGTGGCGTACGCCGTGCCGAGCGGCCCGTACCCGTCGAAGCCGCGCAGCGCCACGGGCCTGCCGCGGCCGGCGCCGATCGGGTAGCTGACCGGGTCGATGCCGCCCGGCGCACGGTAGGTGACGTGCAGCGTGCCGGACGGGTCGAGCGCGGCGGCCGGCTGCTCGGCGGGGACGGGCAGGTCGGCCGGGACCGGCTGGGCGGCCACCGGCTCGCCGGCCCTGGGCTGCGCCCAGTGCCGCAGGCCGCCGCGGGCCGCGGCGAAGACGTGCACCAGGCCGGCGGCGTCGAGCACCACGCCGAGGCCGTCCTGGATCTCGTGGGCCTCGGCGAGCGGCGGCGCACCGGTGCCGGGGGCCGCCGCGTCGGGTATCGGCTGCCAGGGCGACCAGGTGCCGCGGGCGTCGCGGACGCGGCAGGCCAGGCCCTTGCCGGCGGTGCGGGCGAAGAGGTGCACCTGGCCGTCGGGGGGGGCGATCGCCGCCGGGCAACCCACCCGGCGGCCACGCTCCGGGTCGTCGTCCGGGGTGCCGAGACCGCGCCAGGGGCGGAAGCCGCCGCCCGCACCACGCTGCTCAAGCACCACCAACTCCCGTACGTTGGCGCCCCCTTGGCCTTCCAGAGCGGCGAAGCGCAGCGCGAAGACCGACTGTCGGCCGGCCGCGTCGACCACCGCGCACAGGGCGGGGGCCAGCGGCCCACCGCCGAGGTTGCGCGGGGCGTCCCAGCGCCCGCTGCCGGGGGCGGTCTCGCGCCAGCGCACCGCCTGGGTGCCCAGCACGCCGTACGCGGCGAGCCGGCCGTCCGGCTCGGTGAGCGGGGCGAGCCGTGGGCCGCGGTGCCGGTAGTGGGTGCTGCGTATCCAGCCCTTGCGGTTGCGCAGCGGGCGGGTGCCGCCCTGGCCGTAGTCGCCGCAGCCGGCCTCGTTGCCGCACTCCCAGTCGGGCCCGCCGCCGTACGCGGCGAGGAAGCGCGCCTTGTCGCCCACGACGTCGGCCGGCAGGTTGAACGGCCAGCGCTGGTTGTAGTAGCCGCGGAAGGCGGTGGTGGTGAAGCGCGGGGCGCGGCCGTCGCGGCGGGCGGCGTCGGCGGCCCACTGGAACATCGCCTTCCAGGTGAACAGCGCGACCGGCGTGTGGTCGCGGTGGTCGGAACAGCCCGGCTGGTCACTGTCCCGCCGGTGCCTGGCGTCGTGCACCTGGAAGTCGGGGTCGGGGTCCATGGTGTGGATGAGGGTGGGGCGGAAGCGGTCCATGAGGTACGCGAGGGTGTCGACCAGCGTCTCGTGCCGGTACCTGGTGACCTGGCGCAGCGGCGACCCGGTGGGCAGCAGGGTCTCCAGGACGGTGCCCGGCTCCTCCCACAGGTCGGGCATGCGGGAGCCGTCGGCGGACAGCGTGGCGATGTTCAGGAAGACCAACTGGACCGAACGGCCGCCCTGCGCAAGGTGGTTGAGCTCGGCGCTCAGCCCGCCGGGCAGCGTGAGTACGGTCCGCTGCCAGCGGGTGAAGCGGTGCATGCCGAGCATCTCCGCGTACGCCTGCCGCAGCCCCTGCTGGCGGGAAGAGGTGTAGCCGGGCTTGTCGGCCGGCGGCAGCGGGCGGCCGGGCGCGTTGTTGACGCCGAGCGCCTCGCCGGCGGTGACGTACACGGACACCACGGGGATTCCGGCGTCGAGCACGTGCCGGGCGTCCGGGTTCATGAAGTACAGGTCGTCGTCCGGGTGCGCGAGGACCTGGAGGAGCAGGGCGTCCTGGTCGCCGGTGACCGAGGTGAACGGCTCGGCGGCGTGCGGGTCGACCGACCGCACCGGGGCGACGGGCCCGCTGGGGCGCGCGCTGGCCGCGGAGAGGTTCCCCGCGCTCCGGCCACCGCTGAGGCCCGCCGCCGTCAGTGCCGCCAACGCGGCCACCACCTGTCGCCGTCCCGGCCTGGGCCACGGGGTCGTGCTCTTCACCTGTCGTGCCTCGCGATGTCATCCCGGGGCAGCCCTGCGTCCACGGACTGCGCTCACCCAGGTAGACGGTGCATAGTGCAAGCGGGTTGCTCGCCCGACCCGACTCCATGATCACGAATTGGTCGCTGTGGGGTTGCTGTTTCCCAACTGGCTTGGTTTTTCCGGAATTTGGGGTGGGGGTGAGTGTGGGGGAGTGGTGGTGGGGTGAGGTGGTTCGGGGGTTGGGTGTGTGCTGGGGGTTGGAGCGGGTGGGGGTTGGAGTGGGCGGGGGCGGCTCCCGCGGTGCCGGTGCTGTCCTGGCGGATGGGTGCGGTGGGCCGGTGTGTGCGAGGTTCCCCTGTTGCAACCGTTCCGCCCGTATGGGCTATATCGGGCCCGATCGGGGCGCTACCGTGAAGGGGCGGTGCAAGATCTCGTCCATGGGAGGGACAATGACCGCCGAATCGCTTCGCCCGTGGCCGGTGCCACCGCCGAACGGCTACACCGTGGACGACCTCTTCGCGCTGCCCGACCTCCCGCCCCACACGGAGTTGATCGACGGGAGCCTGGTCTTCGTGAGCCCGCAGCAGGTCTTTTACATGGCGACGATGCATTTGCTGGAGAGCGGACTGCATCGGACGCTGCCTGGGCACCTGAGGGTCGGCCGGGAGATGACGGTCGTGCTCGGACCGTGCAACGCGCTGGAACCGGACCTGTTCGTGGTCCGCAAGGAGGCGCTGCGCAGCCGCCGGCAGACCAGTTTCGAGGCCGCGGACGTCCTGCTCGTCGTCGAGGTGGTCTCCCCGGACTCCGGGGCCCGGGACCGCGACACCAAGCCCCGGAAGTACGCCGCTGCCGGCATCCCGCACTTCTGGCTGGTCGAGATGGCCGGCGAGGAGGACCAGCCCGTGGTCTACACCTACGAGCGGGACCCGGTGACCCAGGCGTACGGCCTCAGCGGCATCCACCACGACCGCCTCAAGCTCTCGGTCCCGTACGCGCTGGACATCGACCTCACCGACGCCGCGCTGGGGTAGGGGCCCGGGCCGCGGGTCCGCCGGCGGCGTCCCCGGCTCGCGGGTGGCGGGTGCCGGAGCCGGCCGGGCGCGTAGGAGCGCTACGCTGCTCGCCAGCGCCGAGAACGGCCGCCCCGCCGCGGCCCCCGCCACCGGCCCGTCGCTGCGCCGTCGCTCCCCCGGTGATGATTCGCCGCCACCCCTGTGGGGTACTCTCCAAGGCTCGATTCGCGACCGGCATGCCCCGTATGGCACACTGTTCAGGTTGCTCGGTTGAGTGCCGATGTTGCGCGCCTCCCGCCGGGGGGACTGGAAGCGAGTCCCGCAGTACTCGTCGCCCCATGCTGTGTGCCGCAAGGCGCAGGGGCGGAAGTACGGGAATCTTCCGGGAAGCGTTACGGGGCCCCAGCCAGGCGCCCGGTGGGTGACTTTCCCCCCACAACCCCCTTCACCAGGGAATTCTCCTATGGAGAATTACAAGAAGGGGCGCGACACGCCCGACCGCGTGGGTCGGGGAAAGGCCGCGAACGCACCGGGTCCCAGAGCGTGACGAGAGACAGGACTACGAAGTAGCCATGGCGGGACAGAAGATCCGCATCCGGCTCAAGGCCTACGACCACGAGGTCATCGACTCTTCGGCGAAGAAGATCGTCGAGACGGTGACCCGTACTGGTGCGTCGGTCGCGGGCCCGGTGCCGCTGCCCACTGAGAAGAACGTGTACTGCGTCATCAAGTCGCCGCACAAGTACAAGGACTCGCGCGAGCACTTCGAGATGCGCACGCACAAGCGCCTCATCGACATTCTCGACCCCACGCCGAAGACCGTCGACTCGCTGATGCGCCTCGACCTGCCGGCCGGCGTCGACATCGAGATCAAGCTCTGAGGTGACGCGCGAGATGGCTAAGCAGATCAAGGGCGTCCTGGGCGAGAAGCTCGGCATGACGCAGGTGTGGGACGAGAACAACCGCGTTGTTCCGGTCACCGTCGTCAAGGCCGGGCCTTGCGTCGTGACCCAGGTCCGTACCGCTGACTCGGACGGCTACGACGCCGTCCAGATCGCCTTCGGCGAGATCGACCCGCGCAAGGTGAACAAGCCCCTCAAGGGTCACTTCGCCAAGGCGGACGTCACCCCGCGCCGCCACCTGGTGGAGCTGCGTACCGCTGACGCCAGCGGATACACGCTCGGCCAGGAGGTCACCGCCGAGGTGTTCGAGTCCGGTGTCAAGGTCGATGTGACCGGCACCAGCAAGGGCAAGGGCACCGCCGGTGTCATGAAGCGTCACGGCTTCGGTGGCCTCGGCGCCGGTCACGGCACGCAGCGCAAGCACCGCTCGCCCGGCTCCATCGGTGGCTGCGCCACCCCGGGCCGCGTGTTCAAGGGCCTGCGCATGGCCGGCCGGATGGGCAACGAGCGGGTCACCACCCAGAACCTGACCGTCCATGCCGTTGACGCGGAGAAGGGCCTGCTCCTCATCAAGGGCGCGGTTCCCGGTCCGAACGGCGGCCTCGTCCTGGTCCGCACCGCGGCCAAGGGGGCCTGAGGTTAACCATGACTACCAGTACCGTTGACATCCTTTCGCCGGCTGGCGACAAGGCCGGGACCGTCGAGCTCCCCGCGGAGATCTTCGACGCGCAGGTCAGCGTTCCGCTGATCCACCAGGTCGTCGTCGCCCAGCTGGCCGCTGCCCGCCAGGGCACGCACAAGACGAAGACCCGTGGCGAGGTCCGCGGCGGTGGCAAGAAGCCGTACCGCCAGAAGGGCACCGGCCGCGCCCGTCAGGGCTCGACCCGCGCGCCGCAGTTCGCCGGTGGTGGCGTCGTGCACGGTCCCGTGCCGCGCGACTACTCGCAGCGCACCCCCAAGAAGATGAAGGCCGCCGCCCTGCGTGGCGCCCTCTCCGACCGGGCGCGCCACAGCCGTATCCACGTCGTCTCCGGCGTGGTGGACGGTGAGGTCTCCACGAAGGCCGCGAAGTCCCTGTTCGGCAAGATCAGCGAGCGGAAGAACCTGCTCCTGGTCGTCGAGCGGGCCGACGAGGCCGCGTGGCTCTCCGCCCGCAACCTGCCCCAGGTGCACATCCTGGAGCCGGGCCAGCTGAACACGTACGACGTGCTCGTCTCCGATGACGTGGTCTTCACGCAGGCCGCCTTCGAGTCCTTCGTGGCCGGTCCGGCCGCGTCGGCCAAGGCCGTCGCCTCCGAGGCTGAGCTCGAAGGGAGCGACGCCTGATGAGTGAGGCAACCGCGGAGATCATCACCAGCAAGACCTTCACGGACCCCCGTGACATCCTGGTCAAGCCGGTGGTTTCCGAGAAGAGCTACGCGCTGCTTGACGAGAACAAGTACACGTTCATCGTCGACCCGCGTGCGAACAAGACCCAGATCAAGCAGGCCGTCGAGGCGGTCTTCTCGGTCAAGGTCACCGGGGTCAACACGATCAACCGCCAGGGCAAGCGCAAGCGCACCCGCACCGGTTTCGGCAAGCGCAAGGACACCAAGCGCGCCATCGTGACCCTCGCCGAGGGCGACCGCATCGACATCTTCGGCGGCCCGGTCTCCTAACGGAGATCGGTACGTCCAGAAGTCCGGAATCTTCCGAGGACTGAGAAATGGGTATCCGCAAGTACAAGCCGACGACTCCGGGCCGTCGTGGCTCCAGCGTCGCCGACTTCGTCGAGATCACGCGGTCCACGCCGGAGAAGTCGCTGGTCCGCCCGCTGCACAGCAAGGGCGGTCGTAACAACGCCGGTCGTGTGACCGTTCGCCACCAGGGTGGCGGACACAAGCGCGCGTACCGCGTCATCGACTTCCGTCGTCACGACAAGGACGGCGTCCCGGCGAAGGTCGCTCACATCGAGTACGACCCCAACCGCACCGCGCGCATCGCGCTGCTGCACTACGCCGACGGTGAGAAGCGCTACATCATCGCGCCGGCCGGCCTGAAGCAGGGCGACCGGATCGAGAACGGCCCCGGGGCCGACATCAAGCCGGGCAACAACCTGCCGCTGCGCAACATCCCGGTCGGTACGGTCATCCACGCCATCGAGCTGCGGCCCGGCGGCGGTGCGAAGTTCGCCCGCTCCGCCGGTGCGTCCGTGCAGCTCCTGGCGCGTGAGGGGGCCATGGCCCACCTCCGTATGCCGTCCGGTGAGATCCGCCTGGTCGACGTCCGCTGCCGCGCCACTGTCGGCGAGGTCGGCAACGCCGAGCAGTCGAACATCAACTGGGGCAAGGCCGGCCGCATGCGCTGGAAGGGCGTCCGCCCGACCGTCCGCGGTGTCGTGATGAACCCCGTCGACCACCCGCACGGTGGTGGTGAGGGCAAGACCTCCGGTGGTCGCCACCCGGTCTCGCCGTGGGGTCAGAAGGAGGGCCGTACGCGCTCGCCGAAGAAGGCCAGCAACAAGTACATCGTCCGCCGCCGCAAGACGAACAAGAAGCGCTAGGAGCGGGTTTAGATGCCGCGCAGTCTCAAGAAGGGGCCCTTCGTCGACGACCACCTGATCAAGAAGGTGGACGTACAGAACGAGGCAGGCACCAAGAACGTCATCAAGACCTGGTCCCGCCGCTCCATGATCGTCCCGGCCATGCTCGGCCACACGATCGCGGTGCACGACGGCCGCAAGCACGTCCCGGTGTTCGTCACCGAGTCGATGGTCGGCCACAAGCTCGGCGAGTTTGCGCCGACCCGCACCTTCCGCGGCCATGAGAAGGACGACCGCAAGTCGCGTCGTCGCTGATCTGCGGAAAGCGAAGACCATGACAGACACCGAAGGGACAACCATGGAAGCCAGGGCCCAGGCGCGGTACATCCGCGTCACGCCCATGAAGGCCCGCCGCGTGGTGGACCTTATCCGTGGCATGGATGCCACGGAGGCTCAGGCGGTCCTGCGTTTCGCCCCGCAGGCCGCCAGCGTGCCGGTCGGCAAGGTGCTGGACAGCGCCATTGCCAACGCCGCGCACAACTACGACCACACCGACGCCAACAGCCTCTTCATCTCCGAGGCGTACGTCGACGAGGGCCCGACCCTGAAGCGGTTCCGTCCGCGTGCCCAGGGCCGTGCCTACCGGATCCGCAAGCGGACCAGCCACATCACCGTGGTCGTCAGCAGCAAGGAAGGAACCCGGTAATGGGCCAGAAGGTAAACCCGCACGGGTTCCGGCTCGGTGTGACCACGGACTTCAAGTCCCGTTGGTACGCCGACAAGCTGTACAAGGACTACGTCAAGGAAGACGTCGCGATCCGTCGCATGCTCACCCAGGGCATGGAGCGCGCCGGCATCTCCAAGGTCGAGATCGAGCGCACCCGGGACCGGGTCCGCGTTGACGTCCACACCGCCCGGCCGGGCATCGTCATCGGCCGCCGCGGCGCGGAGGCCGACCGGCTCCGGGGCAACCTGGAGAAGCTCACCGGCAAGCAGATCCAGTTCAACATCCTTGAGGTGAAGAACCCGGAGACCGACGCTCAGCTCGTGGCGCAGGCCGTGGCCGAGCAGCTCTCCTCGCGCGTCTCCTTCCGTCGTGCCATGCGCAAGAGCATGCAGTCGACGATGAAGGCCGGCGCCAAGGGCATCAAGATCCAGTGTGGTGGCCGTCTCGGCGGCGCCGAGATGTCCCGCTCCGAGTTCTACCGCGAGGGCCGTGTGCCCCTGCACACCCTGCGCGCCAACGTGGACTACGGCTTCTTCGAGGCCAAGACGTCCTTCGGCCGCATCGGTGTGAAGGTGTGGATCTACAAGGGCGACGTGAAGAACATCGCCGAGGTCCGCGCCGAGAACGCGGCTGCGCGTGCGGGCAACCGCCCCTCGCGTGGTGGCGGCAACGAGCGCCCGGCCCGTGGTGGCCGTGGCGGCGAGCGGGGCGGCCGAGGCCGCAAGCCGCAGCAGCAGTCGGCTCCGGCCGCCGAGGCCCCCACGGCCGAGGCGCCTGCCGCCGCTGCTCCGGCGGAGACCACCGGAACGGAGGCCTGACCGACATGCTGATCCCTCGCAGGGTCAAGCACCGCAAGCAGCACCACCCGAAGCGGTCGGGTATGGCCAAGGGCGGCACGGAGCTGGCGTTCGGCGAGTACGGCATTCAGGCCGTCACCGCGGCGTACGTGACGAACCGTCAGATCGAGGCCGCTCGTATCGCCATGACCCGCCACATCAAGCGTGGCGGCAAGGTCTGGATCAACATCTACCCGGACCGGCCGCTCACCAAGAAGCCCGCCGAGACCCGCATGGGTTCCGGTAAGGGTTCTCCGGAGTGGTGGATCGCGAACGTCAAGCCCGGTCGGGTGATGTTCGAGCTGTCCTACCCGAACGAGAAGACTGCTCGCGAGGCGCTGACCCGCGCCGCGCACAAGCTTCCGATGAAGTGCCGCATCGTTCGGCGCGAGGCAGGTGAGTCGTGATGGCGGCCGGTACCAAGGCGACCGAGCTGCGCGAGCTGAACGACGAGAATCTCGTCGACAAGCTCCGTGAGGCCAAGGAGGAGCTGTTCAACCTCCGCTTCCAGGCGGCGACCGGACAGCTTGAGAACCACGGCCGGCTGAAGGCCGTCCGCAAGGACATCGCCCGGATCTACACCCTGATGCGTGAGCGCGAGCTGGGCATCGAGACGGTGGAGAGCGCCTGATGAGCGAGACGAATGTGACTGAGACTGCAAACGAGCGCGGCTTCCGCAAGACCCGTGAGGGTCTGGTCGTCAGCGACAAGATGGACAAGACCGTCGTCGTCGCCGTTGAGGACCGCGTCAAGCACGCGCTGTACGGCAAGGTCATCCGTCGTACGAACAAGCTCAAGGCGCACGACGAGCAGAACGCCGCGGGCATCGGCGACCGCGTCCTCCTGATGGAGACCCGGCCGCTGTCGGCGACGAAGCGCTGGCGCGTCGTCGAGATCCTCGAAAAGGCCAAGTAATTCCCCTCCGAGGGGGACCCCCTCGGAATAGTTCCGCCAGGCTCGGCAGGGACTCGGGCGACCGGGTCCCTGCCGGGAACCGGCAGACGATCAGGAGATAGACGTGATCCAGCAGGAGTCGCGACTGCGCGTCGCCGACAACACTGGTGCGAAGGAGATCCTTTGCATCCGTGTTCTCGGTGGTTCCGGTCGCCGCTACGCGGGCATCGGTGACGTCATCGTCGCCACCGTCAAGGACGCGATCCCCGGTGGCAACGTGAAGAAGGGTGACGTCATCAAGGCGGTCATCGTGCGCACCGTCAAGGAGCGCCGCCGCCCCGATGGCTCGTACATCCGCTTCGACGAGAACGCCGCCGTCATTCTGAAGAACGACGGCGACCCCCGCGGCACCCGTATCTTCGGCCCGGTCGGCCGTGAGCTGCGCGAGAAGAAGTTCATGAAGATCGTCTCGCTCGCGCCGGAGGTGCTGTAACCGATGAAGATCAAGAAGGGTGACCTGGTCCAGGTCATCACCGGCAAGGACAAGGGCAAGCAGGGCAAGGTCATCGTGGCCTACCCCCGCGAGGACCGCGTCCTGGTCGAGGGTGTCAACCGGGTCAAGAAGCACACGAAGGCCGGCCAGACCGCTCGTGGCTCGAAGACCGGCGGCATTGTGACGACCGAGGCCCCGATCCACGTGAGCAACGTTCAGCTCGTGGTGGAGAAGGACGGCAAGAAGGTCGTCACCCGCGTCGGGTACCGCTTCGACGACGAGGGCAACAAGATCCGCGTTGCCAAGCGGACCGGTGAGGACATCTGATGACTGCCACCAGTGCAAGCGCCCCCAGCACGCCGCGCCTCAAGCAGCGCTACCGCGAGGAGATCGTGGGCAAGCTGCGTGAGGAGTTCTCGTACGAGAACGTCATGCAGGTCCCCGGCCTCACCAAGATCGTGGTCAACATGGGTGTGGGCGACGCCGCCCGCGACTCCAAGCTGATCGAGGGCGCCATCCGCGACCTCACCACGATCACCGGTCAGAAGCCGGCCGTCACCAAGGCCCGCAAGTCCATCGCGCAGTTCAAGCTGCGTGAGGGTCAGCCGATCGGTGCCCACGTCACCCTCCGCGGTGACCGGATGTGGGAGTTCCTGGACCGCACGCTGTCGCTCGCGCTCCCGCGCATCCGCGACTTCCGTGGTCTGTCGCCCAAGCAGTTCGACGGCCGGGGCAACTACACCTTCGGTCTCACGGAGCAGGTCATGTTCCACGAGATCGACCAGGACAAGATCGACCGGGTCCGGGGCATGGACATCACCGTGGTGACGACCGCCCAGAACGACGATGAGGGCCGTGCCCTGCTTCGTCACCTCGGCTTCCCGTTCAAGGAGAACTGACCGTGGCGAAGAAGTCTCTGATCGCTAAGGCCGCCCGCAAGCCGAAGTTTGCGGTGCGCGCCTACACCCGCTGCCAGCGCTGTGGCCGGCCGCACTCCGTCTACCGCAAGTTCGGCCTGTGCCGCGTGTGCCTCCGTGAGATGGCCCACCGTGGCGAGCTGCCGGGCGTGACCAAGAGCTCCTGGTAATTCGACGCTCCGCCTGGTGAGCGCCCTGCGGGGCGCCACCGGAGCGGAGTGGCGAGACCACTGGAGCTCTCGGTAAGCATCTGGTCGGCGGGGGCCCGGCTCTTCTTCCCGTAGGGTAGAAGGGTTGGGCGCCCCGCCGTCCGAGACCGCTGCGGGCGATGCGCCCGCAAGAAGTCGCTTACTACGCCGAAGGTCCCCGCGCCGCACCCGTCCCGAACTGAATCGGGGAGAGGGATGGCGCAGATAGGAAACCCCGGCGAGAGAGGCCGAAGGCCAATTCATGACCATGACTGATCCCATCGCAGACATGCTGACGCGTCTGCGGAACGCGAACTCGGCGTACCACGACTCGGTGTCGATGCCGCACAGCAAGATCAAGTCGCACATCGCGGAGATCCTCCAGCAGGAGGGTTACATCACCGGCTGGAAGGTCGAGGACGCCGAGGTCGGCAAGAACCTCATCCTTGAGCTGAAGTTCGGCCCGAACCGTGAGCGTTCGATCGCCGGCATCAAGCGCATCTCCAAGCCGGGCCTGCGGGTCTACGCAAAGTCCACCAACCTGCCGAAGGTGCTCGGCGGCCTGGGCGTGGCGATCATCTCCACGTCCCACGGTCTGCTCACCGGCCAGCAGGCTCAGAAGAAGGGCGTGGGTGGGGAAGTCCTCGCCTACGTCTGGTAACCGGGAACGGAGGAATAGCCAATGTCGCGTATTGGACGGCTGCCCATCCAGGTTCCCGCTGGTGTGGACGTCACCATCGATGGCCGTACGGTCCAGGTGAAGGGCCCCAAGGGCACCCTCAGCCACACCGTTGCCGCGCCCATCGAGATCGCTAAGGGCGAGGACGGCGTCATCAACGTCACGCGCCCCAACGATGAGCGTCAGAACAAGGCCCTGCACGGCCTGTCCCGGACGCTGGTGGCGAACATGATCACCGGCGTGACCGCGGGCTACAGCAAGGCACTTGAGATCAGCGGTGTCGGTTACCGCGTCCAGGCGAAGGGCTCCAACCTGGAGTTCTCGCTGGGCTACAGCCACCCCATCCTGATCGAGGCCCCCGAGGGCATCACCTTCAAGGTGGAGTCCCCGACCAAGCTCAGTGTCGAGGGCATCGACAAGCAGAAGGTCGGCGAGGTCGCCGCGAACATCCGCAAGCTGCGCAAGCCTGACCCGTACAAGGCCAAGGGCGTCAAGTACGCGGGCGAGGTCATCCGCCGCAAGGTCGGAAAGGCTGGTAAGTAAGCCATGGCATACGGTGTGAAGATCGCGAAGGGCAACGCCCGCAAGGGTGCCGCCCTCAAGCGTCGCCACATCCGCGTTCGCAAGCGGATCTCGGGTACGCCCGAGCGTCCCCGCCTCGTGGTCACGCGTTCCAACCGCCACATCGTGGCGCAGGTCATCGACGACATCGCGGGCCACACGCTCGCGTCGGCGTCGACCCTGGACACGTCGATCCGTAGCGGAGAAGGCGACAAGAGCGCCCAGGCCAAGCAGGTCGGGGCCCTGGTGGCGGAGCGTGCCAAGGCCGCCGGCGTCGAGGCCGTGGTGTTCGACCGCGGTGGCAACCAGTACGCCGGGCGCATCGCCGCTCTGGCGGACGCCGCCCGCGAAGCCGGGCTGAAGTTCTAAGCCCCGGTTCCGGAGCTAGCGGACCGTAACAGAGAGAGGTATTTCCAATGGCTGGACCCCAGCGCCGCGGTGGCGGCGCCGGTGGCGGCGAGCGGCGGGACCGGAAGGGCCGGGACGGCGGTGCTGCTGCCGAGAAGACCGCGTACGTTGAGCGCGTCGTCGCGATCAACCGCGTCGCCAAGGTCGTGAAGGGTGGTCGTCGCTTCAGCTTCACCGCGCTGGTCGTGGTGGGCGACGGTGACGGCACCGTGGGTGTCGGATACGGGAAGGCGAAGGAGGTTCCGGCCGCCATCGCCAAGGGCGTTGAGGAGGCCAAGAAGAACTTCTTCAAGGTCCCCCGGATCCAGGGCACCATCCCGCACCCCATCCAGGGTGAAGAGGCCGCGGGCGTCGTGCTGCTCAAGCCGGCTGCCCCCGGTACCGGTGTGATCGCCGGTGGCCCGGTGCGCGCCGTCCTGGAGTGCGCGGGCATCCACGACGTGCTGAGCAAGTCGCTCGGTTCGTCGAACCCGATCAACATCGTGCACGCCACGCGTGCGGCGCTCCAGGGGCTTCAGCGTCCCGAGGAGATCGCCGCCCGCCGTGGCCTGCCGCTGGAGGACGTCGCCCCCGCGGCTCTGCTGCGGGCGCGTGCCGGGGTGGGTGCGTAATGGCTCGCCTCAAGGTCACGCAGACGAAGTCCTACATCGGCAGCAAGCAGAACCACCGTGACACGCTGCGTTCGCTCGGGCTGAAGAAGCTCGGCGACGTGGTGGTCAAGGAGGACCGTCCCGAGTTCCGCGGCATGGTGCACACCGTCCGCCACCTCGTCACGGTTGAGGAGGTCGACTGATCATGGCTGGTTCCTCCGAGAGCAAGCCGCTGAAGGTCCACAACCTCCGTCCCGCCCCGGGCGCCAAGACCGCCAAGACCCGTGTGGGTCGTGGTGAGGCGTCCAAGGGTAAGACGGCCGGTCGTGGTACCAAGGGCACCAAGGCCCGTTACCAGGTTCCGGAGCGCTTCGAGGGCGGGCAGATGCCCCTCCACATGCGTCTCCCGAAGCTGAAGGGCTTCAAGAACCCCGCCCACAAGCAGTTCCAGGTGGTCAACCTGGAGAAGCTGGCGTCGCTCTACCCGCAGGGTGGCGAGGTCACGGTGGCCGATCTGGTCGCCAAGGGCGCGGTGCGCAAGAACGAGCTCGTCAAGGTGCTGGGCACCGGCGAGATCTCCGTGGCGCTGACGGTGACGGTGGACGCCGTTTCCGGCTCCGCCAAGGAGAAGATTGCCGCTGCTGGCGGCACCGTTACCGAGCTCATCTGAGTCGGTGACGACCAACCGGGGATGTCCCTTGCGAGGGGCATCCCCGGTTGGTCGTTCCTAGGGGGTCCAGTCGCCGGTAAGCTGGCGTGCGCTGTTACCCTCCGCGTGGCCTGTGTGCGCGCGGGTTTTGGCTGATTTGTATTCGTCGATCCTCAAGACCGTCACCTCTCGCGCTCGACGCGGGGGGCGCAGGAGGCACCGTGCTCACCGCGTTCGCCCGAGCGTTCAAGACGCCCGACCTGCGCAAGAAGCTGCTCTTCACGCTGGGCATCATCGTCCTGTTCCGGCTCGGGGCGCACGTCCCGGTTCCCGGAATCGACTACTCGAACGTCCAGCAGTGCATGGACGAGGCCAAGTCCCAGCAGGGGCTCTTCGGCCTGGTCAACATGTTCAGTGGTGGTGCGCTACTGCAGATCACCATCTTTGCGCTAGGGATCATGCCGTACATCACGGCGAGCATCATCCTTCAGTTGCTCACGGTGGTGATCCCCCGTCTTGAAGCCCTCAAGAAGGAGGGTCAGTCGGGGCAGGCAAAGATCACGCAGTACACCCGTTATCTGACGGTGGCGCTGGCGATCTTGCAGGGCACCGGCCTGGTGGCCACCGCGCGCAGCGGCTCGCTCTTCCAGAACTGCCAGGTCGGCGACCAGATCGTGCCCGACCAGTCGATCTTCGTCACCATCACCATGGTGATCACCATGACCGCCGGCACGGCGGTGGTGATGTGGCTCGGTGAGCTCATCACCGACCGCGGCATCGGCAACGGCATGTCCATCCTGATGTTCATCTCCATCGCGGCCGGCTTCCCCGGCGCGCTGTGGGCGATCCGTCAGCAGGGCAAGATCATGGACGGCTGGCTGGAGTTCAGCCTCGTCATCGTCTGTGGTCTGGCGATGGTGGCCCTGGTGGTCTTCGTGGAGCAGGCGCAGCGCCGCATCCCGGTCCAGTACGCGAAGCGCATGATCGGCCGCCGTTCGTACGGCGGGACCTCGACCTACATCCCACTCAAGGTGAACCAGGCCGGCGTGATCCCGGTCATCTTCGCCTCGTCGTTGCTCTACATCCCGGCGCTCATCGCCCAGTTCAGCGGCTCCGACGCGGAGTGGGCCGTCTGGATCGAGAACAACTTCGTGACGGGTGACCACCCGGTTTACATCGTTACGTACTTCCTGCTGATCGTCTTCTTCGCCTTCTTCTACGTCGCCATCTCCTTCAACCCCGAAGAAGTTGCTGACAACATGAAGAAGTATGGTGGGTTCATCCCGGGTATCCGGGCTGGTCGTCCCACTGCGGAGTACTTGAGCTACGTGCTGAACCGCATCACGTGGCCCGGCTCGCTGTACCTGGGCCTGATCGCTCTGGTGCCAACGGTGGCGCTGGTGACGCTCAACGCCAATCAGAACTTCCCGTTCGGTGGTACCAGCATCCTCATCATCGTGGGTGTTGGTCTGGAGACGGTGAAGCAGATCGAGAGCCAGCTTCAGCAGCGACACTACGAAGGGTTCCTCCGCTGATGCGAATCGTCCTCGTCGGGCCTCCCGGGGCGGGCAAGGGAACGCAGGCCGCGTACCTCGCCAAGAACTTGTCAATCCCGCACATTTCCACGGGTGACCTTTTCCGCGCGAACATCAGTCAGGGCACGCCCCTGGGCCAGCAGGCGCAGGAGTACATGAAGGCCGGACAACTGGTGCCGGACGAGGTCACGGTGGGCATGGCCAAGGACCGGATGGCCCAGCCCGATGCCGAGGGCGGCTTCCTGCTCGACGGCTTCCCGCGCAACCTCCACCAGGCCCAGGTGCTCGACCAGATCCTGACCGCGGACGGGCTGAGCCTGGATGCGGTGCTGGACCTGGAGGTCCCCGAGGACGAGGTCGTGAAGCGGATCGCCGGGCGGCGTACCTGTCGTACGGACTCCAGCCACACCTTCCACGTGGAGTACAGCAAGCCCAAGGTGGCGGACGTCTGTGACGTCTGTGGCGGCGAGCTGTACCAGCGCGAGGACGACAGTGAGGAAACGGTCCGCAAGCGGCTGGAGGTCTACCACAGCGAGACCGAGCCGATCATCGACTTCTACAAGGCCCAGGGCCTGGTCGTGACGATCTCGGCGCTCGGCAAGGTGGTCGAGGTCACCCAGCGGGCCATGGACGCGCTGCTCCAGCAGTCCGAGCGGACCGCGACGACGGACGGTCGGACCGTACCGGGTCCGTGAGTCCAGGCCCCCGCCGGCCCGATGGGGCGGGTGCGGCGGTGCGGTAACGGCGTGTGCGGCCGTGGTGCTCCCAGCGAGCGCCACGGCCGTACTGTTGTGTGTAGGTATCACAGAAGGCGGAAGGCGACCCATGTTGGAGATCAAGACCCCGGAGCAGATCGCGAAGATGCGGGCGGCGGGGCTGGTCGTGGCGCGCATCCACGAGGCCTGCCGGGCGGCTGCCGTCGTGGGCGCCACCACCAAGGACCTGGACGAGGCCGCCCGCAAGGTGATTGCCGAGGCCGGGGCCAAGTCCAACTTCCTGGGGTACGGCGGCTTCCCCGCGACGATCTGCACCTCGGTGAACGACGTGGTGGTGCACGGCATCCCGGATGCGGAGACCGTGCTGAAGGACGGCGACATCATCTCCATCGACGCCGGCGCCATCGTGGACGGCTGGCACGGGGACGCCGCGTTCACCGCCTTCGTGGGCGAGGGGCACGCGCCGGAGCTGCACGAGCTGAGCCGGGTCACCGAGGAGTCGATGTGGGCCGGCCTGGCGGCGGTCCGCAAGGGGCACCGGCTGGTGGACGTCTCGCGGGCCATCGAGCAGTACATCCGTCGGCAGCCGCGGCCTGCCTCCGGCAAGTACGGGATCATCGAGGACTACGGTGGCCACGGCATCGGCAGCGAGATGCACATGGACCCGCACCTGCTGAACTACGTCTCCCGCAAGCGGGGCAAGGGCCCGAAGCTGGTGCCTGGGCTGTGCCTGGCGATCGAGCCGATGGTGAGCCTGGGCACGGCGCGTACCCATGTGCTGGCCGATGACTGGACGGTCAAGACGGACGACGGTTCCTGGTCGTGCCACTGGGAGCACTCGGTGGCGCTGACCGAGGAGGGCCCGCTGGTGCTGACCGCCGTGGACGGCGGCCGGGCGAAGCTGGCCGAGTACGGGGTGACGGCGGCGCCCGACCCGCTGGCTGCGGGCTGAGCGTGGCCGGGCCTGCCCCGATATGGCCGGTCCGTACGCCGCTGAGCGGCACAGTGCTTAATGATCTCCGTGTACGGGCAGAAGACCTGGATTCGTCTTTCGGGAACCGCTGACGTAGACTGATGCGTCGGCTCTCGTATATCTGCGCGCCCGTATGCCAGCTCCCTCGGAGCGGTGCTGCGAGCGCGCATGCATCGCGTATGCATGCCGAGAGTTGATCAAGGTAGCCGATTCGAAGGGCGAAGCGTGGCCAAGAAGCAAGGTGCCATCGAAATCGAGGGCACCGTGATCGAGTCCCTGCCGAACGCCATGTTCAAGGTGGAGCTCCAGAACGGTCACCAGGTCCTCGCGCACATCAGCGGCAAGATGCGCATGCACTACATCCGCATCCTCCCTGACGACCGGGTCGTGGTGGAGCTCTCTCCCTACGACCTGACGCGCGGACGCATCGTCTACCGCTACAAGTAGATCTCGCCGCCGTCCCGCTCCCGTGGGGCGATGGCACGACCCGGAGAACCTCACCCATGAAGGTCAAGCCGAGCGTCAAGAAGATCTGCGACAAGTGCAAGGTGATCCGCCGTCACGGCCGGGTCATGGTCATCTGCGACAACCTGCGCCACAAGCAGCGCCAGGGCTGACGCTCGACCCCGCACCTCGCAGTACCTTCGCGCGACGCGAGCAACACGTACATACGCAGCCACCCGTCCGCAGCCGATGCGGATGACACCCCCGGCGGAGGCCGGGGACCCGGCAGCGCCCGCCGCGGAGGGCAGTCGGGAGAGGTGCTGCGGAAGACCTCCGTCTATCAACTGGAGCCAGATTCATGGCACGCCTCGCAGGCGTTGACCTCCCGCGCGAAAAGCGCGTGGAGGTTGCCCTCACCTACGTCTTCGGCATCGGTCGCACCCGTGCCCAGGAGACCCTGAAGAACACCGGCGTCAACCCGGACACCCGCGTTCGCGACCTGGCCGAAGAGGACCTGGTCAAGATCCGCGAGTACGTGGACGCCAACCTCAAGACCGAGGGTGACCTCCGTCGCGAGATCCAGGCCGACATCCGCCGCAAGGTCGAGATCGGTTGTTACCAGGGTCTGCGTCACCGTCGTGGCCTGCCGGTCCACGGTCAGCGCACGAGCACCAACGCCCGCACCCGCAAGGGCCCGCGTCGCGCCATCGCCGGCAAGAAGAAGCCGGGCAAGAAGTAGTCCACACCGGACGCGCTGCGGATCGGGGGTCCGCCCCCGGCCGCGAACAGTTCGCGGTCCGAGCTGTAGGACCGACCACCTCCACGGGAGTTCATCAGAATGCCTCCGAAGAGCCGTACGGCGGGCGCCAAGAAGGTGCGCCGCAAGGAGAAGAAGAACGTCGCCCACGGGCACGCTCACATCAAGAGCACGTTCAACAACACGATCGTCTCGATCACCGACCCCACGGGCAACGTGATCTCTTGGGCCTCTGCCGGCCACGTCGGCTTCAAGGGCTCGCGCAAGTCCACCCCGTTCGCCGCGCAGATGGCCGCCGAGTCGGCCGCGCGTCGCGCGCAGGAGCACGGCATGCGCAAGGTCGACGTCTTCGTCAAGGGTCCGGGCTCCGGCCGTGAGACCGCGATCCGCTCGCTCCAGGCCACCGGCCTTGAGGTCGGCTCGATCCAGGACGTCACCCCGACCCCGCACAACGGCTGCCGCCCCCCGAAGCGTCGCCGGGTCTGATCGACCGCGGGAACGGCCTGCCCGCGCGCCAGGTGCTCGGCACCCGGCGCGGGAGCAGTTGATCATCGAGCCCTACGGGGCGTAGTGCACCTGCACTACGGGCCGTAGTCGCTCCGGGTCACGGGCGGTACGCCGCACCGGTTCGCCGGTGTCGTGGCGTGCCGCCCGTACCCTTGCAGTATCCGTCGGCATCAAATAGTGGGTGCCGGAGACTGGAGGCAACACCTCATGCTGATTGCTCAGCGTCCTTCGTTGACCGAAGAGGTCGTCGACGAGTACCGCTCCCGGTTCGTGATCGAGCCGCTGGAGCCGGGCTTCGGCTACACCCTCGGCAACTCCCTGCGTCGTACGCTCCTCTCCTCGATCCCCGGTGCGGCGGTCACGTCCATCCGGATCGACGGGGTCCTGCACGAGTTCACCACCGTGCCGGGCGTCAAGGAGGACGTCACCGACCTCATCCTCAACATCAAGCAGCTCGTCGTCTCCTCCGAGCACGACGAGCCGGTCGTGATGTACCTGCGCAAGCAGGGCCCCGGCCTGGTCACCGCCGCGGACATCGCGCCGCCGGCCGGTGTCGAGGTGCACAACCCCGACCTGGTCCTGGCCACCCTGAACGGCAAGGGCAAGCTGGAGATGGAGCTGACCGTCGAGCGCGGTCGCGGCTACGTCTCCGCGGTGCAGAACAAGCAGGTCGGCCAGGAGATCGGCCGCATCCCGGTCGACTCGATCTACTCGCCGGTCCTCAAGGTCACCTACAAGGTCGAGGCGACCCGTGTCGAGCAGCGCACCGACTTCGACAAGCTGATCGTCGACGTCGAGACCAAGCAGGCCATGCGCCCGCGGGACGCGATGGCCTCGGCCGGCAAGACCCTGGTCGAGCTGTTCGGTCTGGCCCGTGAGCTCAACGTCGACGCCGAGGGCATCGACATGGGCCCGTCCCCGACGGACGCCGCGCTCGCCGCCGATCTGGCGCTGCCGATCGAGGAGCTTGAGCTCACGGTCCGTTCGTACAACTGCCTCAAGCGTGAGGGCATCCACTCGGTGGGCGAGCTGGTGGCCCGCTCCGAGGCGGACCTGCTCGACATCCGCAACTTCGGCGCCAAGTCGATCGACGAGGTCAAGGCGAAGCTGGCCGGCATGGGCCTGGCCCTCAAGGACAGCCCGCCCGGATTCGACCCGACCGCCGCCGCCGACGCCTTCGGCGCCGACGACGACGCGGACGCGGGTTTCGTGGAGACCGAGCAGTACTGATCGGTGCCGAACCGGCACTGAACCAGGAGCGAGCGCTCGGGCTCGACGGTTCGACCGTGGTTGCGGACCGGCTTCGGCCGGTCGCGCAGCTTCCCCGCGCCCCTTCGGGGGCTCGGGTCTCCGACGGGTGACCGCCCGCTCGGACACTGACACCGGTACCTCGTACGGCCGGTGCAGATCAGAAGGAGAAACACCATGCCGCGTCCCACCAAGGGTGCCCGTCTGGGCGGCAGCGCCGCGCACGAGAAGCTGCTCCTCGCGAACCTCGCGACGGCGCTCTTCGAGCACGGCCGCATCACCACCACCGAGGCCAAGGCCCGGCGGCTGCGCCCGTACGCGGAGCGCCTGGTCACCAAGGCGAAGAAGGGCGACCTTCACAACCGCCGTCAGGTGCTCCAGGTCATCACGGACAAGAGCGTCGTCCACACGCTCTTCACCGAGATCGGCCCGCGCTACGAGAACCGTCCGGGTGGCTACACCCGGATCACCAAGATCGGTAACCGCCGTGGCGACAACGCGCCCATGGCCGTCATCGAGCTGGTCGAGGCGCTGACCGTGCAGCAGACCGCCGTGGGTGAGGCCGAGGCCGCCACCAAGCGGTCCGCCAAGGACGCCGCGGGCGACCAGGCCGTCGCGGACCTCAAGAAGGACGAGGCCGTGCAGGCCGAGGCCGCCGAGGAGACCGAGGCCAAGGACGCCTGATGACTCGTCCCGCCGTTGGCGGATGAGTGTGGCGAAGGCTGACCGACGGGCCCGTTCCAGGATCTCTGGGGCGGGCCCGTTCGGCTTGGAGCAGGGACGTGGCGTGCGAAGGGATCGGGTGTGAGTGACGAGGCGGCCCCGGGGTGGGTGCGGCTGCGGCTTGACCTCAGCTACGACGGCAAGGACTTCTCCGGGTGGGCGCGCCAGGCCGGCGGCCGGCGCACGGTCCAGGCGGAGATCGAGGACGCGCTGCGCACGGTGACGCGTTCGACGCGGACGTACGAGCTGACGGTGGCGGGCCGGACCGACGCCGGGGTGCACGCGCGGGGCCAGGTGGCCCACGTGGACGTGCCGGACGAGGTGTGGGCCGAGCACGAGGAGCGGCTGCTGCGCCGGCTGGCCGGACGGCTCCCGCACGATGTGCGGATCTGGCGGGTGGCGCCGGCGCCGCCCCGGTTCAACGCCCGCTTCTCGGCCGTCTGGCGGCGGGATGCGTACCGGGTGACCGACAATCCGGGCGGGGTGGACCCGCTGCTGCGCGGGCACGTGCTGTGGCACGACTGGCCGCTGGACGTGGCGGCGATGAACGAGGCGGCCGGGCGACTCGTCGGCGAGCACGACTTCGCCGCGTACTGCAAGCGGCGCGAGGGCGCCACGACCATCCGTACGCTCCAGCGCTTCGACTGGGAGCGGGGCGCGGACGGGGTGGTCACGGCGACGGTGCGGGCGGACGCGTTCTGCCACAACATGGTGCGCTCGCTGGTGGGCGCGCTGCTCTTCGTGGGCGACGGGCACCGGCCGGCCGAGTGGCCGGCCAAGGTGCGGGCCGCCGGCGTACGGGACTCGGCCGTGCACGTGGTGCGCCCGCACGGGCTGACGCTGGAGGAGGTCGGCTACCCGGCCGACGAGCTGCTTGCGGCCCGCAGCCGGGAGGCGCGGAACAAGCGGACGCTGCCGGTCTTGGGCGCGGATGCCCCCGGCGGGGGCGGCGGGGGCTGCTGCTGAAGGGGCGGGGCGGGGGCGGTGGGCTCCCGCCCCGCTCGGCTCAGCGCGAGCGCTTCGGGCCGGTCAGGGCGAGGTTGTTGGCCTTGGTGAAGTACGGGCGGACGCCGTCGACCAGCGGGTACAGATCGGTCTTGTTGCGGTCGAGCACATCGCCCAGGATGCGGCCGACGCGCAGCGTGGCCGGCGTGCCGGTGCCCGGGCGCAGGCTGACGTCCCAGACCGGGTCGGCGGCCTCCTGGTCCGCCCGGGCCGCGTGCACCTGCGCGTACGAGAAGGTGAAGCGGAACCGGTCCGGGCCGAGCACGGTCACCGGGGAGGTGAGGGGTTCGCCCGTGGTGCGCGGCTTGGCGATGACGCTGGGCGCGTTGCCGCCGGTGCGGGCCAGGTCCGCCGGGTCGGCCAGCGTGGTGCCGTACAGGGTGCAGGTGACGGTCACGCCGCTGGCGTCCGCGTGCACGCTCTCCGCCTCGGCGTGGGCGTCCCGGTACCAGGCGCGCAGCGCGAGATAGCCGTCCACCGTGGTGTACGGCACCCACCAGGTGAAGGGGGTGCCGGCCGGCGGCTGGGCGGTGAGCAGGCCGCGGCCCTCGGCGTAGGAGCAGCTCAGCCGGCGGCGGGTGCCGTCGCCGCGGACGACGTGCAGGTCCCAGCGGTCCTCGGTGAGCCGCAGCGCCGCCAGGTCCAGCGTCGCGGTCCAGGCGCCGCCCGCGGTGGCCGGCTGCTGGAGCGGTACGCGGTGGTGGTTGCCCTTGGCGCGCTCGGTGAGGGTGAGCGCGAGGCCCTGGCCCTGCACGCCGGGGCCGGCGACGGCGAGCGTGAGGTTGCCCTGGCCGTCGGCCCGGCAGGTGGCGACGGGGCGCAGCGGCGCCTTGCCGATGAGGCCCTTGACGGTCGCCTTGAGGGTGGCGGCGAGCGGCTTGCGGGGGGCGCGCGCACTGTCGTGGGAGCGGCGGACGGTGGCGGACTGGCCGCGCGCCGCCTGGAGCTCGCCGATGAGCTTCTCGTACGCGGCGGCGACCCGCTCGGGGGCGTACCGCTGGGCGGCGACCCGGGCGGCCCTGCCCATCGCGTGCCTGCGGTCGTCGTCCTCGATGAGGGTGAGCAGGCCCTTGGCGACGGCGTCGGCGTCGCCGCTCTGCACCAGCAGCCCGTCCTCGCCGTTGCTGATGATCTCGCCGGGGCCGTGCGGGCAGTCGGTGGCGACGACCGGGACGCCGCAGTGCATGGCCTCCACGATCGTCATGCCGAAGGACTCCTCGCGGGAGGTCACGGCGGCGATGGAGCCCTTGGCCCACTCGGTCTCGATGGGGGAGTGCGGGCCCATCAGGGTGATGTGGTCGGCGAGGCCGAGCTCGTCGATCTGGGTGCGCAGGGCGGCCTGCTGGGGGCCGCGCCCGTACAGCCGCAGCTTCCACTCCGGGTGCCGGGCCGCGACCGTGGCCCAGGCGGTGACCAGCAGGTCGTACCGCTTGACGGGGATCAGCCGGCCGGCGGCGACGACCAGCTTGGCGTTGCCGTCCGACGGTTCGATGCCGGTGGCCGGGACGCCGTTGGGCAGGCCGACCAGGCGGGTGCTGATGCCGGGCAGCTTGGCGCGGTGGGTGGCGGCGTCGGCCTCGGAGACGGTGGTGTGCGCGTCCAACTGGGCGATCGCCGCGTCGCAGGCGGCGCGCAGGGCGGGCTTGTGCGTCTCGTGCAGCCGGTGTTCCTGGCCGATCCGCAGATAGCGGCGGCCGGCGCCGCGGCCCAGTTCGGCCAGGTAGATCAGCAGGCCGGGGCGGGTGGCGATGACGACGTCGGCGTCGGTGGAGTCCAGGTAGCCGGCGATGCGCTCGTCGGTGAGCGCGTTGAAATTCACCGTGCCGTTGGCCTCGGCCGCGGGGATGCGCGGGGTGATCTGCTTGAGCAGCGGGTTGTCGGCGTCACTGACGCGGCTGCTCTTGCGCAGGTCGATCAGCGGCACGATGCGGACGGCGGGGTGCAGCGGGAGGCTGGGCGTCTCCTGCGTGCGCATGAGCGAGACGATCTCCACGTCGTGGTGCTCGGCGAGCGCGCCCGCCAGGTTGAACGTGGAGCGGATTGTGCCGCCGATGCCGTACACGTTGTGCAGCAGAAACGAAATCTTCATGTTGGCTTTACGCAGCACGGGTTGCGCCTGTGGTGCGCTGTCTCCCCTCTGGCCTGACTGCCTCATTAGACGGTTCGGAGGGGCAAAGGTTGCTCTCGGGTGCGGCGATATGGAATGGCCCACAATCTCCGACCGCAAGACAACCTTGGGGCCCCGCTTTCCGTCCGCGCGACCGGGCGCGCTCGCGGTGGGGGCATCGTTGTGGGGCTGAGATCTGGGGCGCCTGAGATCCGAGATCCGAGATCTGAGACCTGGGAGCTGTGGGGCTTGGGGGTGCTCGGGGTGCCCGAGGGGCTTGGGGCGCTGGGGCCGGTGGGGGCCGTGGGCCGCGGGTCTCTTGGGCGTACGGGTTTACGGGCGGGTTTACGGGCACGGGTGCGGCTGACGCGTGGGCGCGCGGGCGTGACGGCCTCACAGCGGCGTACGGGCACGGCGGCGCGGCCGGCGGACGGGTCGTGCACCGGCGGGTGGGAGCGAGTGCCGTGCTTTCGGGGTCCGGCGGGGCGGGGCCCGGCGGTCAGCCGATGGGCGGTGGGTGCGGTCAGTCGGTGGTGGCGGCGGCCGATGCCTGGGTGGTGGCCCGCTGCATGATGCGGTTGAAGGCGTGGCCGGCGACGTCCAGGCTGGCCTGGCGGACCTTGGTGTCGCTGGTGGGCACCGGGCTTCCGTCGGTGTGGCCGGCGGTGGTGAAGTAGCCGTAGCGGCCGATGGCGTTGCTGGAGGAGCGGCAGGCTGTGTTGGCGCAGAACCGGTCCACGCCGGCGCCGGGCAGCGTCGCGAGGAAGGGGCCGGCGGTCTCCTTGGCCCGCTCCGCCGCGGCCTTGGTGTCGAAGACCGCGACGCCGACGGTGACCGCGATGCCGTCCCTGGTGTACGTGGCCCGCACCACCTGGCGGCAGCCGTTGCCGGTGAGCGCCGGGTGCAGCGCCTTCTGCGCCACCGAGCCGCAGTCCTTGGTGCTGGTGATGGCGCCCTTGGTGTAGCTGCGCCCGCCGATCACCGCCTGGTCGCCGGGGAACAGGCCGGCCGCGGTGATCGGCGCGGTGTCCTTCTTGCCGTCGGCGATGACCTCCAGCGGGGAGATCGGCGCGGGCGGGTCGACGTCGGAGAACGTGGGCTCGGGCGCGGCCGACTCGCTGGGCAACTGGGCCGGGCTCGGCAGCCGGGCCGCGTTCTTGTCGTCGCCGCCGTCGCCGCTGACGATCACGGCCGTGGCGACGATCGCGGCAATCGCCGCCGCGGCCACCGCCCCGCCGCCGAAGAGCAGCCACTTGCGGCGCCGGTCACGGGCCGCGGTGTCGGCGAGGGCCGACCAGTCCGGCGTCTGAGATCCCCCGGGCCCGTACGGCCCCCCTTGCCCAAAGCTCATGCCGCGCATCCTATGGGCACCGCGCGGGGCCCCACCCGGGGCGCGGGCGGGGGCGCGCGGGCGCCCGGTGGCCGGGGCGGAAAACGGTTGGCCGGCGGTGGGGCGCGGCGGTGAGACTGGACGCATGGGACACGTTGAGGGCGCGCATCTGGAGTACTACCTACCGGATGGGCGGGTGCTGTTCGGCGACGTCTCCTTCCGGGTCGCCGAGGGCGCGGCGGTCGCCCTGGTCGGGGCGAACGGCGCGGGCAAGACGACCCTGCTGCGCATGATCGCCGGCGAGCTCAAGCCGCACGGCGGGAGCCTGACCGTCAGCGGTGGGCTGGGCGTGATGTCGCAGTTCGTCGGCTCAGTGCGGGACGAGCGCACCGTGCGTGACCTGCTGGTTTCGGTGTCCCAGCCGCGGTTGCAGGAGGCCGCGAAGGCGGTCGACGCGGCCGAGCACGCGGTGATGACCGTGGACGACGAGGCCGCCCAGATGGCGTACGCGCAGGCGCTGAGCGACTGGGCCGAGGCGCGCGGGTACGAGGCGGAGACGCTCTGGGACATGTGCACGATGGCCGCGCTCGGCACGCCGTACGAGCGGGCCCAGTGGCGGCAGGTGCGCACGCTCAGCGGCGGCGAGCAGAAGCGGCTGGTGCTCGAAGCGCTGCTGCGCGGCCCCGACGCGGTGCTGCTGCTGGACGAGCCGGACAACTACCTGGACGTGCCGGGCAAGCGCTGGCTGGAGGAGAAGCTGCTGGAGACGTCCAAGACGGTGCTGTTCGTCAGCCACGACCGGGAGCTCCTGGCCCGCTCCGCGCAGAAGATCATTAGCGTCGAGCCCGGCCCGGCCGGCAGCGACGTGTGGGTGCACGGCGGCGGCTTCGCCACGTACCACGCGGCGCGCAAGGAGCGGTTCGCGCGCTTCGAGGAGTTGCGCCGGCGCTGGGACGAGGAGCACGCGAAGCTGCGCCGGCTGATGCTCATGTTCAAGCAGAAGGCGGCGTACAACGCAGACATGGCCTCGCGCTACCAGGCCGCGCAGACCCGGCTGCGGAAGTTCGAGGAGGCCGGGCCGCCGCAGGAGCCGCCGCGCGAGCAGGACATCCGGATGCGGCTGCGCGGCGGGCGCACCGGGGTGCGGGCGATCACCTGCGGGCAACTGGAGCTGACCGGCCTGATGCGCCCCTTCGACCTGGAGGTCTTCTTCGGCGAGCGGGTCGCGGTGCTGGGCTCCAACGGGTCGGGCAAGTCACATTTCCTGCGCCTGCTGGCCGGTGGAGAGGTGAGCCATGCGGGCGCGTGGAAGCTGGGCGCCCGGGTGGTGCCCGGCCACTTCGCGCAGACCCACGCCCATCCGGAGCTGGTGGGCCGCACCCTGGTCGAGATCCTGTGGCAGGAGCACGCCAAGGATCGGGGCGGGGCGATGAGCGTGCTGCGCAGGTACGAGCTGGAGCGCCAGGGCGACCAGCCCTTCGACAAGCTCTCCGGCGGCCAGCAGGCCCGGATGCAGATCCTCCTCCTTGAGCTGGCGGGAGCGACGGCGCTGCTGCTCGACGAGCCCACCGACAACCTGGACCTGGAGAGCGCGGAGGCCCTTCAAGAGGGGCTCGCGGCGTACGAGGGCACGGTGCTCGCGGTCACCCACGACCGCTGGTTCGCCCGCTCCTTCGACCGCTTCCTGGTCTTCGGCGCGGACGGCCGGGTGCGCGAGGTGTCCGAGCCGGTGTGGGACGAGGGACGGGTGCAGCGGGCGCGGTGAGGCAGCCCGGGGGGGCGGGCGGGCGGGGCAGCCCGGCTGGGCGGGCCGGGTGAGCGGCGGGGCGGGGCCGGCGGCCCGGTGTGGTGCGGCGTCCGGGCCCGGTGTGGCGCGGGGGTCGACCGCCTGTTTTGACCCGGCCGGGGGCGGGCCGGTATTCTGCCAGTTCGTTATGCGTATTGGCTTGCTCGATCTCACGTGAGGGGCCCTTACGCCGGTCCACCGGGCCGATGACCAGCGGCGAGCACTCGGGTTGCGTCCCCGATGTGTGGCCAGGGCTGTCGTGATCGTCCGGGTGGCCTTGTCAGGACCTCGTCCCCTTGGTTCTCACGGATCAGGGGCGACCCCATCACTGAAGAAGCGAAGGCTACGACCGTGCGTACGTACAGCCCCAAGCCCGGCGATGTCCAGCGCCAGTGGCACATCATTGACGCGCAGGACGTCGTCCTGGGCCGTCTGGCCACGACGGCCGCGTCCCTCCTGAGGGGCAAGCACAAGCCGGTGTACGCGCCTCACGTTGACACCGGTGACTTCGTCATCATCATCAACGCCGACAAGGTGCACCTGTCCGGCAACAAGCGGACCCAGAAGATGGCGTACCGCCACTCCGGCTACCCGGGTGGTCTGCGCTCCGTCCGCTACGACGAGCTGCTGGCGAAGAACCCCGAGAAGGCCGTCGAGAAGGCCATCAAGGGCATGCTCCCCAAGAACACCCTGGGCCGTCAGATGCTCTCGAAGCTGAAGGTGTACGCGGGTGCCGAGCACCCGCACGGCGCCCAGCAGCCGGTCCCGTTCGAGATCACCCAGGTCGCGCAGTAGTCCCGGCCACCCCCTAAGACGAAAAGAATCTGAGGAGAATCGTGGCCGAGACCACCGCAGAAACCCCCGTCGTCGAAGACGTCGTGGAGGCTGAGACCGAGACCGAGCTCATCGAGGACGTGCCGGTCGAGGAGTACACCTCCGAGTCCCTCGCGTCCCGCTTCGGCGACCCGCAGCCCGCCGCGGGCCTCGGGCGTCGCAAGAACGCCATCGCCCGCGTCCGCATCGTGCCGGGCTCCGGCAAGTGGAAGATCAACGGTCGCACCCTTGAGGGTTACTTCCCCAACAAGGTGCACCAGCAGGAAGTCAACGAGCCCTTCAAGGTGCTTGAGCTCGAAGGCCGCTACGACGTCATCGCCCGCATCAGCGGCGGCGGCATCTCCGGCCAGGCCGGTGCGCTGCGCCTCGGCGTGGCCCGTGCGCTCAACGAGGCCGACGTGGACAACAACCGCGGCGCGCTGAAGAAGGCCGGGTTCCTCAAGCGTGACGACCGTGCGGTCGAGCGCAAGAAGGCCGGTCTCAAGAAGGCCCGTAAGGCCCCGCAGTACAGCAAGCGCTAATCTCGCGACCGCTTCGCAGCGGTTTGCAGCGAGCCTCGCTGCGCTTACCACGCCCCGGCGGCACCATTCGTGCTGCCGGGGCGTTCGGTTATCGGCGACCAGGGGCGTATACCTGGACGTAAACCCTGGTTCATGTGATGTGATCTCGGAGGACACCAGTGGGACGACTCTTCGGTACGGACGGTGTGCGCGGTGTCGCCAACGCCGATCTGACGGCGGAGCTGGCGCTCGGCCTGTCGGTCGCGGCGGCGCACGTACTCGCCGCGGCGGGCACGTTCGATGGCCATCGCCCGGTGGCAGTGGTCGGGCGTGACCCACGGGCCTCCGGGGAGTTCCTTGAGGCGGCCGTGGTGGCCGGGCTCGCCAGTGCGGGCGTGGACGTGCTGCGGGTCGGCGTGCTGCCGACGCCCGCCATCGCGTACCTGACCGGCTCGCTCGGCGCCGACCTCGGCGTGATGCTGTCGGCCAGCCACAACGCGATGCCCGACAACGGGATCAAGTTCCTCGCGCGCGGCGGCCACAAGCTGGCCGACGAGTTGGAGAACCGCATCGAGGAGACGTACCAGGCGCACGCCGCGGGCCAGCCGTGGGACCGGCCGACCGGTGCGGGCGTGGGCCGGGTCACCACGTACGACCAGGGCTTCGACAACTACGTCGCGCATCTGATCGGGGTGCTGCCGAACCGGCTCGACGGGCTGAAGGTCGTCATCGACGGGGCGCACGGCGCCGCGGCGCGGGTCTCGCCCGAGGCGTTCGCCCGCGCCGGGGCCGAGGTGATCACCATCGGCACCGACCCGGACGGCCTCAACATCAACGACGGGTACGGCTCCACGCACCTGGAGAAGCTGTGCGCCGCGGTCGTCGAGCACGGTGCCGACCTGGGTGTGGCCCATGACGGTGACGCGGACCGCTGCCTCGCGGTGGACGCGACCGGGGCCGAGGTGGACGGCGACCAGATCCTGGCCGTGCTCGCGCTGGCGATGCGGGACGCGGGTGCGCTGCGGCAGGACACCGTGGTGGCCACCGTCATGTCCAACCTGGGCTTCAAGCTGGCGATGGAGCGCGAGGGCGTCGCCCTGGTGCAGACGGCGGTCGGCGACCGGTACGTGCTGGAGGAGATGAAGCGCAGCGGCTTCGCGCTGGGTGGTGAGCAGTCGGGCCACGTCATCGTGTTGGACCACGCGACCACCGGCGACGGCACGCTGACCGGCCTGCTGCTGGCGGCCCGGGTCGCGGACACCGGGCGGTCGCTGGCGGATCTGGCGGGCGTCATGGAGCGGCTGCCGCAGATCCTCATCAACGTCCCCGACGTCGACAAGTCGCGGGCCGCCACCTCGCCCGAACTGCGGATCGCGGTCACCGACGCCGAGCGTGAACTCGGCGCCACCGGGCGGGTGTTGCTGCGTCCTTCGGGTACGGAGCCGCTGGTCCGGGTGATGGTGGAGGCCGCCGACATCGAGCAGGCCCGCACGGTCGCCGGCCGGCTGGCCGATGTGGTGAAGTCGGCGCTCGGGTAGGGGAGTTGGGCCGGCGGGCGCAGGGTTGCTCGGGCTGAGCCCCTTCGCCGGCCCCTTTCCCGGCCTCATCCCGGCCTGACTTGGCGCCTGGCCCCGGCCCCTTTCCCGGCCTCACCTGGGCCCAGCCCCGGCCTCTGCTGAGGCCCGCCCGCGGTGCAGACCCGGCCAACCCTCGTCGCGGCCCGGCCGGTTGTGGGTTGGTCGGGGTGGGTGGTGGGCCCCGGGGGCTCGTCGGGTGTGGGCGACCTTAGGGAGCAACCCTGACGTGCGCCCCGTCGTGCGGGGTGTGCTGGGGCGGGGTGGGGTCAGGGGTGGTGCCGTTCCTCGGGCGGATGTCCGGGGGCGGTGTGGCTCGGAAGCATGGGCGGTGTCCGTACGAGCCGTTCGGCCCACTGATTCCGGGAGTCCCGTATGCCGCCGTATGTCCCTGCGCGTCACCACGTCCAAGCCCCCGCCGCCGGCCCTGCGTCTGCCGGGCGGACGGGCGCGAGGTTAGGGCCCGTCCGCACCGGCCTGGCCGCCGCCCTCGTGCTGGGGCTGGTCGCCGCCGTTCCGCTGACCGCGGGCCCCGCCTGGGCGGACGCCGGGCCCGCCGCGTCGCCGGCGGGGTCCGTGCGGGCGAGGGCGCCCGCGGCCGACGCGGCGCCGTCC
>NZ_JBEHZD010000300.1:0-9514 GCF_040240285.1 Streptomyces sp. HSW2009
GGAATGTGGGGGCTTTTCGCTGAGTTGGGGGCGCCCCCGGGGGGTGGGGGGGCTGGCGGTCGCCGCGTACGCGCGCCCGCCCCCCCCCGGCCCCCGGCCCCCCCGGGGGGGGGCCCCCCCGGGCCCCCCCGGGGCGCCGGGCGCTGCGCAAGCGCCGAGGCCCGGCCCGTCGGGCCCCGGCGGCTACCGCCTGGTCCGTACGCCGCCCGGGTCGGCCACTCCACCTGTGCTGGACGCCCGGCAGCGCGCCGTGGTTGATCACGCAGGCGGACCGCTGTTGGTTCTCGCGGGGCCCGGCACCGGGAAGACGACCACGCTGGTGGAGGCCGTGGCGGCCCGGGTGCGCCGTGGCACCGACCCCGAGCGCGTCCTCGTCCTGACCTTCAGCCGCAAGGCGGCGGTCGCGCTGCGCGACCGGCTGGCGGTGCGGATCGGCACCGTCGCCACGCCCTGGGCGACCACCTTCCACTCCTTCTGTTACGCGCTGGTCCGCGCCCACCAGGACGCCGACCTGTTCACCGATCCGCTGCGCCTGCTGTCCGGGCCCGAGCAGGACGTGGTGGTGCGCGAGCTGCTGGCCGGCCAGACGGAGCTTGAGGGCGCAGGCCGCGCCGCCGTCCGCTGGCCCGACGAACTGCGCGCCTGCCTGACCACCCGCGGCTTCGCCGACGAGGTGCGGGCCGTGCTCGCCCGCAGCCGGGAACTGGGCCTCGGCCCGCAGGCGCTCGGCGCCTTCGCCGCCCGCACCGGGCGTCCCGCCTGGGGCGCGGCGGCTGACTTCCTCGCCGAGTACCTGGACGTGCTCGACGCACAGGGCGTGCTCGACTACGCGGAACTGGTGCACCGCGCGGTGCTGCTCGCGGAGCGGCCCGAGGTGGCCGCCGAACTGGCCGGCACGTACGACGCGATCTACGTCGACGAGTACCAGGACGCGGACGTCTCCCAGGTCCGCCTGTTGCGCGCGCTCGCCGGCGGCCTGGTGGCCCGCGGTGCGCAGGGCCGCGCTGCTGGCCCGTCCGGACGGGCGCCAGGGGCGGGGCCCGGAGCGGGGTCCGATGTGGTGTCTGGGCCGGCGTTCGGAGCGACGGCCGCGGGTGCCGCGGCGGATCACCTCGCGCGGGTACGCGCGCGGGGCTCGGGTTCTGGCGACGTTGAGGGTGCCGGCAGCCCCGGCAAGGTTGACGGTGCTGCTGTCGGGAGCGCTGTGGGTGCCGGGGGCGCCGGTGCGGACGGCGCCGGTCGGGCGGCCGACGGTGACGGTACGCGCGGGGGCGGGCGCGATGCCGTGCGCGAGGGTGCGTGTGGCGAGGGCGCGTACGACGGTGCGTACGACAGCGGCGTATGGGGCGGCGGCGCGCAGCGCGGCGATGCACGGCGCGGCGGTGCGCAGCACGGTGATGCACGGCACGGAGACGCACGGGGCGGGGGCGCTCGGGGCACCCAGGGCACCCAGGGCGGCGGGGGCCGGGCGGGTGGCGGCCCGGGCACTGCCCTGGTCGTGTTCGGCGATCCGGACCAGTCGATCTACGCCTTCCGTGGTGCGGACGTCGGCGGCATCCTGGGCTTCCCCGCGGCCTTCCCGCGCCCCGACGGCCGGCCGGCGGACGTAGCCGTGCTCAACACCGCGCACCGGGCCCGTGCCGGCCTGCTGGCGGCCACCCGTA
Source organism: Streptomyces sp. HSW2009 (assembly GCF_040240285.1). NCBI lineage: Bacteria > Bacillati > Actinomycetota > Actinomycetes > Kitasatosporales > Streptomycetaceae > Streptomyces > Streptomyces sp. HSW2009. The sequence goes on from NZ_JBEHZD010000300.1 coordinate 1,665, forward strand.
CGCTCGCCGGCCGGATGCCGCTCTCCCGACTGCCGGCCGCCGTCGCGCGCGCCCACCGGGAGCTGACCGCGACCCGGGGCGGCGGCCGGGTGGAGGCGTACACCTACCCCACGCCCAGCGCCGAACTGGACAACGTCGCCGACGTCCTGCGCCGTGCGCACCTGACCGACGGGGTGCCCTGGAACGAGATGGCGGTGCTGGTCAGGGCGGGTGCGCGCGGGCTGCCCGGGGTGCGGCGCGCGCTGACCACCGCCGGCGTGCCGGTGGAGGTCGACGGTGACGACATCCCGCTGCGGCACGAGCCGGCGGTGGCCCCGCTGCTGACCGCCCTGCGCGCGGCGGCCACCGCGGCCCTCACCCCGGCGGGAACGGCGCGCCCCGGCCACCACCTGCCCCACCAGCGCGCAGGCGCTGAGCCCGAGACGGCCTCCGTCGGCACGGAGACGGACACGGCGGCGGGCACGGAGCCGAGTGCGGAAGCGGCGCCCGACGCCGCCGGCGCGGGCCCCCAGCCCGCGGGCTGGCTCTCCGTGGAGACCGCGCTGACGCTGCTCGGCTCGCCGCTCGGCGGGATGGACGCGGCGGACCTACGGCGCCTCGGGCGGGCCCTGCGCGACGAGGAACGGGCCGCCGGCAGCCCGGTGCCCAGGCCGTCCGACGTACTGATCGCCGAGGCACTGGCCGAACCGGAGCGGTTGGTCGCGCACGACCCGGCCTACGCGCGCGGTGCGCAACAACTGGGCCTGCTGCTCCGCACGGCCCGGGAAACGCTGGCCGCAGGCGGCACCGCCGAACAGGCGCTGTGGTGCCTGTGGGACGGCACGACCTGGCCGCGGCGGCTGGAGAACGCCGCCTGGCGCGGCGGGGCCGCGGGGCGCCTCGCCGACCGGGACCTGGACGCGGTGTGCGCGCTGTTCGAGACGGCCGCGCGCGCGGAGGAGCGCACCGGCGGCCGGGGCGCGCTCAACTTCCTCGAAGAACTCGACGCACAGGACATCGCGGCCGACACGCTGGCCAGGCGCGCCGTGCGCCCCGACGCGGTGCGGCTGCTGACCGCGCACCGAGCCAAGGGCCTCCAGTGGCGGCTGGTGGTCGTCGCGGGCGTCCAGGAAGGGCTCTGGCCCGACCTGCGGCGCCGCGGTTCGCTCCTGGAGGCGGACCGGATCGGCCGCGACGGCATCGCCGAACCGATGCCGCCGGGCGCGCTGCTCGCCGAGGAGCGGCGGCTGTTCTACGTGGCGGCCACGCGCGCGCGTGAGCGGCTGGTGGTGACCGCGGTACGGGCGCCGGCCGACGACGGGGACCAGCCGTCGCGGTTCCTGACCGAACTCGGCGTGCAACCGGTGGACGTGCTGCACCGCCCGCGGCGCCCGCTGTCGGTGCCCGCGCTCGTCGCCGAACTGCGCGTCACCACCGTCGACCCGCAGGCGTCCGTCGCGCTGCGGGACGCCGCGGCGCAGCGGCTGGCCAAGCTCGCCGCGCTGCGCGACGACGAGGGCCATCCGCTGGTGCCGGCGGCGCACCCGTACCGCTGGTGGGGGCTGGCCGAGACCACCCGCAGCGCGGTGCCGCTGCGGGACCGGACGGCGCCGGTGACGCTGTCGGGCAGCGCGCTCGACCAGTTGGTCAACACCTGCTCGTTGCAGTGGTTCCTGGGGCGCGAGGTGAAGGCGGAGCCGCCGTCCACCGCCGCCCAGGGCTTCGGCAACGTCGTGCACGTACTCGCCGACGAGGTCGCGTCCGGCCGCACCCCGGCCGACCTCGCGGTGCTGATGGAGCGGCTGGACTCGGTGTGGGACGCGCTCGCCTTCGACGCGCCCTGGAAGTCGCGACAGGAGAAGGAGAACGCGCGGGCCGCCCTGGAACGCTTCCTGCACTGGCACGTCATGGAGCGCGGCGGGCGGACCGCGGTCGGCAGCGAGCACGCCTTCGACGTCACCCTTGAGGTGGCCGAGCACCGGGTGCGCATCCGCGGCTCCATGGACCGGGTGGAGCGGGACGCGGACGGGCGCGCGTACGTGGTGGACTTCAAGACCGGCAAGCAGTCCGTCACCCGGGACGCCGTGGCGCACCACCCGCAGCTCGCCGTCTACCAGCTCGCGGTGCGCGAGGGCGCCGTGGACGACCTGTTCGGCGGGGTCCGCCCGGAGCCCGGCGGCGCGGAACTCGTCCAGTTGCGCCAGGGCGCGGCCCGCAAGGCCGGCGGCGAGACGGTGCCCAAGGTCCAGGCGCAGGAACCGCTGCCGCCGACCCCTCCCGACGGGGCTGCTGCCGATCCCGACGGGGCTGCCGCCGACGGCACCGTGGGGAACACCACGGGGACCGCCGCCGGGACCGCTACGGGGAGCTGGGTGGGTGACCTGCTGGCCACGGCGGCGGGCCGGGTGCTGGACGAGTACTTCCCGCCGACCGCCGGCGACCACTGCAACCGCTGCGCCTTCCGTGCCTCCTGCGGCGCCCGCCCGGAGGGCCGGCACGTGGTGGAGTGACGGGCGGGCCGGGCCTGCCCGCGTGGGTGGCGGCCCGCCTGGTGGTGGTCTGTTCGGGGACGGCCCGTTCGAGGGCGGCCCGTTCGGGGGCGGCCGGCGGTGTCGACCGCTGTCCGCCCTGGTCAGCCGCGATTGTCAGTGCCGGGCATTAGCCTTTCTGGGGTGTCGACCCAACTCACCGATCCCGAGCAGCTCAAGGAGTTGCTGGGCATCCCCTTCACCCCGGAGCAGGTGGCGTGCATCACCGCGCCGCTCGCGCCGCAGGTGATCGTGGCCGGGGCCGGTTCGGGGAAGACGACGGTGATGGCCGCGCGGGTGGTGTGGCTGGTGGGCACGGGGCAGGTCGCGCCCGAGCAGGTGCTCGGTCTCACCTTCACCAACAAGGCGGCCGGCGAGCTGGCCGAGCGGGTGCGCAAGGCGCTGCTCAGGGCGGGCATCGGCGAGCCGACCGGTGCGGACGCCGGCGGTGGCACCGGCGGTGACGGTGCTGGCCGGGGCACCCGCGGCCCGGTTCCCGCGTCGTACGGAAGCGGTGCGCAGGACGAGGTTCCGGGCGAGCCGCGGATCTCCACGTACCACGCCTTCGCAGGCCAGCTCCTCAAGGACCACGGGCTGCGGATCGGCGTCGAGCCCGGCGCGCGGCTGCTCGCGGACGCGACCAGGTTCCAGCTCGCGGCGCGCGTGCTGCGCGCCGCGCCCGGCCCGTATCCGGCGCTCACCCGCTCCTTCGCCGACCTGGTCACCGACCTGTTGGCGCTCGATGGCGAACTGGCCGAGCACCTGGTGCCGGTCGAGCGGCTGCGGGAGTACGACACGGAGCTGCTCACCACCCTCGGCGCGGCCAAGCTCACCAACGACGACCTGCGCAAGGCGCCCGATACGGCCCTGGCCCGGCTGGAGCTCCTCGGCCTCGTCGAGCGGTACCGCGCCGAGAAGCGCCGCCTTGACCTGCTGGACTTCGGCGACCAGATCGCCCTTTCCGCCGCCCTGGCGCGGAACCACCCGGAGGTCGGCCGGGCCCTGCGCGCGGAGTTCGCCGTCGTCCTGCTCGACGAGTACCAGGACACGTCGGTGGCGCAGCGGCTGCTGCTGTCCAGCCTGTTCGGCGCGGGCGATGCGGACGGCACGGACGCGGCACACGCGGGGGCGGACGGCGCAGGCGCGCGGGGGGGCGCGGCGTCGGGCGGCGGCGTCGGGCACGCCGTCACCGCCGTGGGCGACCCCTGCCAGGCGATCTACGGCTGGCGCGGCGCCTCCGTCGCCAACCTGGACGACTTCCCGCTGCACTTCCCCCGCACCACCGGGCCGGGCCCCGCGGCATCGCCCACGGAACCCGGCACGGAACCCGGTACGGAATCCGGTACGCGGGCCCGTACGCCATCTCGTACGGACGCCGCCGAGACCACGGCGCGCGGGCCCGCCGCCGTAGCTTCCGGTGCGGACACCGCGGGCCCCACCGCGGCCTCCACCCCGGCAGCCACCGTGCCTCCCACACAGCCGGTCACACCGGCAGCAGCCCCGGCCACCGCCCCGGCCGAGCGGTTCTCGCTCAGTGAGAACCGGCGCAGCGGTGGCCGGCTGCTGGAGCTCGCCAACCGGCTCGCCGCCCCGCTCCGGGCGCGTCACGCGGGCGTGGCGGCGCTGCGGCCGGCCCCGGGCGCGGAGGGCGACGGGCTGGTGCGCTGCGCCCTGCTGCCCACCCACGCCGACGAGATGGCCTGGCTCGCGGACTCGATCGCCCACCTGGTGCGTACGGGCACCGCGCCGGGCGAGATCGCGGTGCTGTGCCGTACGGCCGTGGACTTCGGCGAGATCCAGGGCGCCCTGGTGGCGCGTGACGTACCGGTCGAGGTGGTCGGCCTGTCCGGCCTGCTGCACCTGCCGGAGGTCGCCGACCTGGTCGCGGTGTGCGAGGTGCTCCAGGACCCCACGGCCAACGCCGCCCTGGTCCGGCTGCTCACCGGCCCGCGCTGGCGCATCGGCGCGCGTGACCTGGCGCTGCTCGGGCGGCGCGCCAGGACCCTGGTGGGGCGCGACCACGCGGGCCCCGCGCAGGACGCGGACCGCCGGCTGGCCGAGGCGGTCGAGGGCGTCGACCCGGCCGAGGCGATCTCGCTCGCGGACGCGCTCGACACCTTCGTCACGGACACGGCCGCCCCGCCCGCAGGCCCCGCGGCCCCGCGCGCGCCGGCCGACCCGCACGCGATGGCCGACCCGCAAGACGCCGGCGCGGGGCAGGACCCGCAGGACCGGGGCGAGGCGGACCAGACCGCAGGGGCCGACCTGCCGTTCTCCGCGCAGGCCAGGGTCCGGTTCGCGCGGCTCGCCGCCGAACTGCGCGAACTGCGCCGCTCGCTGGGCGACCCGCTGATGGACGTGCTGCACCGAATCCTCACGGTCACCGGCCTTGAGGTCGAACTGTCCGCGTCCCCGCACGCGCTGGCCGCCCGCCGCCGCGAGACGCTCGGCAACTTCCTGGAGGTGGCCGCCGGGTTCGCCACCCGCGCCGGCGGGGCGCCCCGGGGGGGCCGGGCGCCCCCCCGGGGGGGGGGGCGCGGGGGGGGGGGCCCCCCCCCCCGCCGGGGGCGCCCCCGGGGGGGGGGGGCCCGCCCCTGTCGTGTGTGGGACTCAGCCCTTGGCGGCTTCCTTCAGCTTGGAGCCCGCGGAAACCTTCACGCTGTAGCCGGCGGGGATCTGGATGGGGTCGCCGGTCTGCGGGTTGCGCGCGGTCCGAGCGGCACGGTGGGTGCGCTCGAAGGTCAGAAAGCCGGGGATGGTGACCTTCTCATCGCCCTTGGCAACGACCTCTCCGACGGTCTCGGCGAGGGCGGCCAGCACGGCGTCGGCGTCCTTACGCGTCACCTCGGCACGGTCGGCCAGCGCGGCCACCAGCTCACTGCGGTTCATGTTGTACTCCCGTGTTCTTCTTGCCAATGAGGCGTGAGATCGAAGCCGATGCTGCCAGGGCCCTCGGACAGTCCCCGGACCCGGGTCCGATCTTTCGATCTTTCCGCGCCCCTGGGGGTTCCCCCTGGACGGAGTCCTCGGGGGAGCATCCTGCCCGCACCTATGGCGCGAAAGCCAATCCGGCACCCTGAGGAGTCACACGAAAAGCGCCACTGCCTCATTGTGATGACGCTCCGTCCGCTCCTGGCAGCACACCGCAGGGTTCGCTTCGCGTCTTGCTCAGGGGCTGCGGCCGTTTTGCTGCCCGCCACCCTACGGCCGGCCGGGCGACCCCCGGCACCGCGACGCGCCGTGCCTAGACCGCCGTGGTGCCGGTCACAGCCTTGGCGGCGTCCCGTACGGCACCGGCCACGGCGCCGGCGACCTTGTCGTTGAAGACGGACGGGATGATGTAGTTCGCGTTCAGCTCGTCGTCCAGGACCACATCGGCCAGCGCCCGCGCCGCCGCCAGCATCATCCGGGTGTTCACGGTGCGTGACTGCGCGTCGAGCAGACCACGGAAAACGCCGGGGAAGACCAGCACGTTGTTGATCTGGTTCGGGAAGTCGCTGCGGCCGGTCGCGACGACCGCCGCGGTCTGCCTGGCCACCGCCGGGTCCACCTCGGGGTCCGGGTTGGCCAGCGCGAAGACGATCGCGCCGGCGGCCATCGCGGCCACGTCCGCGCCGTCGAGCACGTTGGGCGCGCTGACCCCGATGAACACGTCGGCCCCGACCACGGCCTCCTTGAGGGTGCCGGTGACGTTCTCCGGGTTGGTGTTGTCGGCGATCCAGCGCAGCGGCGAGTCCGGGTCGGCGTCCACCAGGTCCTGCCGGCCGGAGTGGACCACGCCGTGGATGTCGGCGACCACCGCGTGCTGCACGCCGGCTGCGATCAACAGCTTGAGGATCGCCGTGCCGGCCGCGCCCGCGCCGGACATCACGACCCGCACCTCCTCGGTCTTCTTGCCCACCACGCGCAGCGCGTTGGTCAGCGCCGCGAGCACCACGATGGCGGTGCCGTGCTGGTCGTCGTGGAAGACCGGGATGTCCAGGGCCTCCCGCAGCCTGGCCTCGATCTCGAAGCAGCGGGGCGCGGAGATGTCCTCCAGGTTGATGCCGGCGAAGCCCGGCGCGATGGCCTTGACGATCTCCACGATCGCGTCGGTGTCCTGGGTGTCCAGGCACAGCGGCCACGCGTCGATCCCGGCGAACCGCTTGAACAGCGCGGCCTTGCCCTCCATCACCGGCAGCGCGGCCTTGGGCCCGATGTTGCCGAGCCCGAGCACGGCGGAGCCGTCGGTGACCACGGCGACGCTGTTGCGCTTGATGGTCAACCGCCGTGCGTCCTCGGGGTTTTCGGCGATCGCCTGGCACACCCGGGCGACGCCGGGCGTGTAGATCATCGACAGGTCGTCACGGTTGCGGATCGGGTGCTTGGCCGACATCTCGATCTTGCCGCCGAGGTGCATGAGGAACGTACGGTCGGAGACCTTGCCCAGCGCCACGCCCTCGATGCCGCGCAGCTTTTCGACGATCTCGTCGGCGTGCGCCGTGGAGGTGGCGGCGATGGTGACGTCGATCCGCAGCTTCTCGTGGCCCGAGGCGGTGACGTCCAGGCCGGTGACCGACCCGCCGGAGGATTCCACGGCGGTGGTGAGCTGACTGACCGCGGTCCCGCTCGCGGGGACCTCCAGTCGGACCGTCATCGAGTACGAGACGCTAGGCGCCGTTGCCATGGCCGACTTCCTCTGCTTTCCCTTGTTCCTTTGGAGCGCGGCCCACGCCCGGGCGTGTCCCGCCCCCTGATGCTCCCACCTACCAGCCGGTACCCGGTAACCACCCCGCCCCTGCGGCCAACCGCACACAGTCCGCGGTGTACGGCCCGCGACACGTCGGCCACCTGCACGGAAGCGCCCCGCCGCAACCTGGTGAACGCGCCCGTCGGGGCGGGATTGGCATCTCGCCTGAGTTTGTTAGCCTGGGTGGTGACGCCGGCCCGATCCAAGCCCCCGGGCCCAACCTTCGTCGCTACGAGCGACCACTTGCCGCGAGGCGAGCATGGCGGGTCGGTGTCGCTAACGTCCCGCCGGGGGGGGGCCCCCCCGGGGGGGGGGGGGGGGGGGGGGGGGGGGGGGGGGGGGGGGGGGGGGGGGGCGGGGGGCGCCCCCCCCCCGCCGGGGGGGCCCCGGGGGGGGGGGGGGGCCCCCCGGTCGTCGTAGGGGGCCGTTCGGCCGTTCGGCCCTTCGTACGCGGCCCGGTCCGCGCAGGGGCTTCTGCGGTCCCGGGCCCGTACGGCCAGGAAGCCGCGCGGTCGGGAAACCGCGCGGCCCCGGTTCGCGCGCCCGCCGGAGCTGCGGCGGCCCCGGTTCGCGCGCTCGCCGCATCCCCGGGGGGTATAAACAAAAACGAGCCC
>NZ_JBEHZD010000301.1:0-9510 GCF_040240285.1 Streptomyces sp. HSW2009
CCCGACGGGCCGCCGGCCGCGGGCCACAGGGCGCCCCCCGGCCCGCCGCCCGCGCCCGCCTCGTACGGCCCCGGCGGTTCTGCGTCCAGGTCGAGGAGTTCCATCGCCCGCCGGCTGGCGCCCTCCACCAGCGGGGCGGGCAGCCAGCCCGTGCGGACCAGGGTCGCCGCGGCCTCGCCGGCCGCCAGCCGGCGCGCCAACTCGGCCGGGGCCGGGCGCTCTTCCGGCTCCTTGGCCAGGCAGTCGACGACGATCCGGCGCAGTTCGCCGGTGAGCCGGTCGGCGAGTTCGGGCCCCTCGTGCACGACCTTGTAGAGCAGCGCGGCGGACGAGTCGCCGGGGAACGGCGGCCGGCCGGTGGCCGCGTACGCCAGCACCGCGCCCAGCGAGAACACGTCGGCCGCGGCCGTCGCGCCGCGGCCCAGGATCTGCTCGGGCGACATGTAGCCGGGCGACCCGATGGAGACGCCGGTGGAGGTGAGCGAGGCGGTGCCCTCGATGGCGCGGGCGATGCCGAAGTCGATCAGCCGCGGCCCGTCGAGGGCGAGCAGCACGTTGGACGGCTTGACGTCCCGGTGGACGAGGCCGAGGCCGTGCACGGCCACCAGCGCCTCCGCCAGGCTGGCGCCCAGCGCCCGTACGCAGGACTCGGGCAGCGGGCCGAACTCCTCGACGGCCTGGGTCAGCGAGGGTCCCGCGACGTAGCCGGTGGCCACCCACGGAACGGGCGCGTCCGGGTCCGCATCGAGCACGGGCGCCGTCCACGCGCCGCCGACCTGCCGGGCCGCCGCCACCTCGCGCCGGAACCTGGCCCGGAACTGGGTGTCGCTCGCGAAGTGCGGATGGACCAGCTTGACGGCGACGGTGCGGCCCCCCGCACTGCGCCCCAGGTACACCCGGCCCATCCCGCCGGCGCCGAGCCGGCGAAGCAGCCGGTACGCGCCGATGCCGCGGGGATCATCCGGTTCCAGCGGGTACATCGTGTGCCCCTCCCCCTCCACTGCGCCGCCCAGCTTAGGTGGGCGACCCGGGGCACCGGCAGAGGACCGATCAGCGGGCGCCACGGGGCGGACGCCCCACCCGCAACGGAACCCCGCCGCCCGGCCGTGCCGATCGCCGGCGTCCCGCCCGTACGCCGCACGTCCGCACGTCCGCACGTCCGCACGCCAGGTCCGTACGCCCCGCCCGCACGTCACGTCCGTACGGACGTCGCGCCCCCGCGCGCGCGTGGCCCGGGGTGCGTGGACGCGGGGCCGTCGGGGTGGCTAGCGGGACAGCAGCTCCACTCGTACGTCGGCGGGGAAGCCCGTGGTGGGGCCGGTGCGGCGGGCGAATTCGGCGATGCCGGCGAGTTGGTCGGCGCCCAGGCTGAAGTCCAGGGTGGTGAAGTACCGTTCCAGCACCGTGGCGTCGAACGCCTCCCAGCGGGCGGCCTGCTCGGCGACCTTGGTGACCTCCTCCAAGGAGAGGTCGCGCGAGGCCAGGAACGCCTGGTGGGCCTTGTGCACCAACTCGGGCTCCTGCTCCAGGTAGGAGCGGCGCGCGGCCCAGACGGCGAAGACGAACGGCAGCCCGGTCCACTCCTTCCACATCTGGCCCAGGTCGTAGACGTGCAGGCCGAGCCGCGGCGCGTAGTGCAGGTTGGCCCGCAGCGCGGCGTCCCCGATCAACACCGCGGCCTGCGCCTCCTGCATCATCAGCCCCAGGTCGGGCGGGCAGGTGTAGTACTCGGGCTGCACGCCGTACCGCTCGGACAGCAGCAGTTGCGCGAGCCGGACCGAGGTGCGCGAGGTCGAGCCGAGGGCCACCCGGGAGGCGTGCAACTGCTCCAGCGGCACCTGGGAGACGATCACGCAGGACATGACGGGGCCGTCGCAGCCGACCGCGAGGTCGGGGAAGGCCACCAGGTCGTCCGCGTTGCGCAGGAACTCGACCAGGGTGACCGGCGCGATGTCCAGGTCGCCGCGGACGAGCCGCTCGCTGAGCTTCTCCGGGGTGTCCTTGGTCAGCTCAAGGTCCAGGAGGCTGCCGGTACGGGCGAGGCCCCAGTACAGCGGCAGGCAGTTGAGGAACTGGATGTGGCCGACCCGCGGCCGGCTCCGGTGGTGGTCGGTGGCGGTAGCGGCGACAGGGGTTGAATTGTCCACATCCGGAGGCTAGCCCCGAGGTGGGCCGGCGGCAGCGTCGGGGGGCGGGTGGCGTAGCGTCGTTGTGGGAAGGGTCCGGACGGACGCCGCTGACGTGCGCGATTTCCCCTTCCGAGACGCCTGGAAACCGCTCGTCCCCGTGATCTTTCGCTCTTTCCCCGGGGCATCCGCCGTGCTAGGCTCGCCGCAAGTTGCAGTTTGGTTTCCCTTGCAGTACAGAGCCTGCGGAGCATGTAACGCCGCAGGCTTTTGTAGTTTTCAGACTTCTTGCAGGTTCTGGAGCAGGGCAACCCTTTGGCCCAAGGAGGGCTTATGGCTACCGGAACCGTCAAGTGGTTCAACGCTGAAAAGGGCTTCGGCTTCATCGCCCAGGACGGCGGCGGCCCGGATGTCTTCGTCCACTACTCCGCGATCAACGCCTCTGGTTTCCGCTCGCTTGAGGAGAACCAGCAGGTGAACTTCGACGTCACGCAGGGCCCGAAGGGTCCGCAGGCGGAGAACGTCACCCCCGTCTGATCCACCCGGATCTGCGTGGTTCGGCCATCGCGGTCGGCACCTATTCGTTCCTGATGTAGTACCCAAGGAGCCCTGCTCCCCCGTTTCGGCGGGGAAGTAGGGCTCCTGCCTTTTGTGTTTCCGAAGCCTGCCGACTTCCGCGGAGTTCGCCCACAGCGATATTCGCCGCATGCGTCGCCATTCGTTGACGGAAGCCCGCGCTCGAACTACTGCCGGGTTTTCGCGCACGACTTTTGCCGGGTTCCTGTCAACCATCGGGGAGGGTACGGGGATTCCCCTGCCGGCCCGCTGGGATTCTGGCGGTTCCCCGCCCACTTCTGCCCGTTACCGATCGCCCGCGACAGCTTCGCTCCGGCTATCCAGCGGCTTTCTGCCGGCTTGCCGTTGGCTTGCTTTCCGGTGACTGCCCGCTTGCTGACAGGTGGCGGGGCCGCGTCAGCCGCCGGGCGTCCACTTCTCGCCGTGCATGAGGTGGCCGAGGCCGACCCAGGCGAAGTTCATCAGCGTCGCCGCGGCCTCCTTGGCGCCGGGCCCGTCCGGCGAACCGGCCCACTCGGCCATCGATTCGGCGGCCCCGACCAGCGCGTACGCGAGCCCGGCCACCTCCCGGTCGGCGAACTTCGGGTCGCAGTCGGCCTCCCTGGTCGCCTCGCCTATCAGGTCCTCCACGAAGCTGACCAACTCCGCGCGCATGGCCGCCACCTCGCGCACAAACGGTTCGCCCTGGGTGCGGGCCTGGCTGTGCAGCACGGCCCAGCCGTCCGGATGGGCCGCGGTGTACGCGAACAGGCCGCGCAGCCCGCTCCACAGTTGCCGGTCGGCCGGCACGTCCCGCTCCACCGCCGCGTGCACCGCCGCCACCAGCGCCTTCGCCTCGCGCCTGATGCAGGCGCTGAACAACTCCTCCTTGGAGTTCAGGTACAGATAGACCAGGGGCTTGGACACCCCGGCCAACTCGGCGATGTCGTCCATGGAGGCGGCCCGGTAGCCCCGGCGCGCGAAGGTCTGCACCGCGGCGTCGAGCATCTGCTGTTCCCGCACTGCCCGCGGCATCCGCTTGCTCCTACCGCCACCCATGCGCAACGCCCCTCCCGGTACCGGCTCACAGCCGTTCAAAGCTACGGTTCCCACCTCGGCATCATCCCTGTTCGGCGGCTGCCCCGCGGGGTGATCGGCGGCTTGCGGGCAATGTCTGCTTCCCCGTCCGTTTCCCCGCCCCCGGCGCGTACGACAGGTGCGGTGCGGGGGCGGGGAGCCTCGGCGCGGACTAGGCCGCGGCGGGCAGGGCGCCCTCCTGCGGGCCCTCGTCCAGCGGCGAGGCGGAGGCCGTCTCGTACGCGCGGTGGTCCAGGATCTTCTCCCGGGCCGAGACCAGCACCGGGACGAGCGCCTGGCCGGCGACGTTGGTGGCGGTCCGCATCATGTCGACGATCGGGTCGATCGCCATCAGCAGGCCGACGCCCTCCAGCGGCAGGCCCAGCGTGGACAGGGTCAGCGTGAGCATCACCGTCGCACCGGTCAGGCCGGCCGTGGCGGCCGAGCCGATCACCGAGACGAAGGCGATCAGCAGGTAGTCACCGACGCTGAGGTCCACGTTGAAGATCTGCGCGATGAAGATCGCGGCGATGGCCGGGTAGATCGAGGCGCAGCCGTCCATCTTGGTGGTGGAGCCGAAGGGCACCGCGAAGGACGCGTACTCCTTCGGCACGCCCAGCCGCTCGGTGACCTTCTGGGTCAGCGGCATGGTGCCGACCGACGAGCGGGAGACGAAGGCGAGCTGGATCGCGGGCCAGGCGCCGCGGAAGAAGTGCACCGGGTTGAGCTTGGCGACCGTGGCGAGCAGCAGCGGGTAGACGCCGAACAGGACCAGGGCGCAGCCCACGTAGATGTCGGCGGTGAAGGTCGCGTACTTGCCGATCAGGTCCCAGCCGTACTCGACGATCGCGGTGCCGATCAGGCCGAGCGTGCCGAGCGGAGCCAGCTTGATGACCCACCACAGGGCCTTCTGGAGCAGCTCAAGGACGGACTGGCTGAGGGTGAGGATCGGCTCGGCCTTCTCGCCGAGCTGGAGGGCGGCGACGCCGGCGACGGCCGCCATGAAGACGATCTGGAGGACATTGAGCTCGGTGAACGGCGTGATCACGTCCTGCGGCACGATGCCGGTGAGGAAGTCCAGCCAGGAGCCCTTGTAGTCGACCTTGGAACCGTCGGCCGGGGTGAGCCCGGTGCCGGAACCGGGGTTGGTGACCAGGCCGATGAGCAGGCCGATGGCCACGGCTATCAGCGAGGTCGCCATGAACCACAGCAGCGTGTGGGTGGCGAGCCGGGCCGCGTTGTTGACCTTCCGCAGATTGGTGATCGACACCAGGATCGCGAAGAAGACCAGCGGGGCGACGGCCAGCTTCAGCAACTGGATGAAGATCGAGCCGATCTTGTCCAGGGTGGTGATGAGCCACTGGACGTCACCGCTGCGGGCGGCCCAGCCGAGCAGCGCACCGGCGACGAGGCCGAGGAGGATCTGCGCCCAGAAGGGAATCCGCAGGGCGCGCGGGATGGTCAGGCGTGGGGACGACAACGGACACTCTCCGAAGACAGACGGATGCCAGGGCAGTTGCTAGTGAGAGAGCGGCGTCAACGACCCCGTACGGAAGGGACGGGGTCCGTGGCCGCTGTGCGCACGTGCTACAGGCGGCAACAGGCCGCGGACAGACAGCGGCAGAGATCGACGTGCAGGCGCGCCACGAGCGCTGGGCTCGTGGGGGGACGGTGCGCTGCTGCGGTCAACATGGCAATGACGTTAACACTTTAACTTTGAGGAACCCAAAGAAGATCTTTGAGCCGGGGCCCTGAGCGGCCTCCCGGCGGGCGCCGGTCAGCGGCGCGGAACCCGCCGGCCAGCGGCGTCGGAAAACGCCAACGCCCCCTGCGCGGGCGGCAACCGCGGGCAGGGGGCGTGGGGTGGATCGATGCGGGGGCGCGAGCGCGGACCCCGGCGGGGTGTGAGGAGCCTTACACCCCGTCTTCCTGGGTCTGGTGGGCGACCAGGCGCTCCTTGGCGCGGTCCACCTTGACGACGATCTGCTCCGACATGGCGTCGCGCTGCTTGCGCAGCAGGACGAAGCTCAGCGGTGCGGACACCACGATCGCCAGCATCAGCACCCACAGCAGATTGGAGTCGCCCAGGCCGGACGGCAGGGCGCCGAAGTGAACCAGGCCCCACAGGGCCAGGAAGCAACCGACGAAGATGCCCAGACGCATAGCGGTGTATCGGAGCGTGGCGCTCGGCGTGAGAGACACGGCTGGTCTTCTTTCTCCCGGGGGTGCTGCGGTATCGGCCGGATGGTGTTCGCCTGCCCTTCTAGTGAATCACGCCGGAAAAGCGCAGCGGCAGGCGCCTCCACCCTGCGCGCCGCGTGCCGCCCGGCGCGACCGGTACGGGCTCGGCAGGTCCGGTGCGGGGCTCAGTCCAGCCGCAGCCACATGGCGATGTCGTCCCGGTAGTCGTCGTCGGCGACCTTGATCGACTCGGGGACGCGGCCGACCTCCTTGAAGCCGAGCGTGGCGTAGAAGGCGTCCACCCCGGTGCCGCCCCGCACGCCCAACCGCAGCGCCTTGAAGCCGAGGTCGCGCGCCATGTCGATGGCCTCGCGCAGCATGGCCTTGCCCCGGCCACCGCCCTGGAGCGCGGGGTGGACCATGACCGTGACCAGGGTGGCCCAGTGCAGCATCAGCCGGTGTCTGGCGGGCGTGATGAACACGGTGCCGACCAGTCGCCCGTCGGCGTACGCGGCGATCAGCCGGGTGCCGCCGGGGCCCTGGTGCACGGCGGCCAACTGCTCCTCGGCCACCGGCCGGATGTCGTCCTCGGTCACCGGCGGCACGAAGCCCACGGCCCCGCCGGCCTGGGTCACCTCGGTCCACAGCCGCACCAGGTCGCCCTGGAGCGCGGGGGTGAGCTGCGGATCACGGACGTACGTAAGGGTCATGTGCCGAGCTTAGCCATTACGAAATCCGGAGCGCAGCTCTCCGGAGTGTGAGGTGCGCCCCTCCGTGGAGGAGCCGGAGTACCCGGAATGTGGGGGCGGGGCGGCAGGGCCGGGGGCTGCGGGGCGGCAGGGCCGGGGCCGCGGGATGGCAGGGCCGGGGCCGCGGGATGGCCGAGCTGCGGGACGGCCGGGCTGCGAGCTGCGAGCTGCGAGCTGCGAGACGGAACGCCGGTTGCCGTCGCCGCGACTCCACGGCCTCGTGCCCCACGGCCACCACGGCCCCCGCCACCGCGCCCGCACACGCCACCGCCCGCGCCACCGCCGGGGAAGGCGGCGCCGCGGGCGGCTGGGGTCAGCGCTGGGCCGACCGGCGTCAGTGCCGGGCCGGCCAGGTCAGATCGGCCTGGTCAGAGGCGCATCGGCTGCGGTGCGTCGCGGCGGGCCAGGTCCGGGCCCTCGTACTCGCGGATGATCTCGTACCTGGTGTTCCGCTCGACCGGGCGGAAGCCCGCGTCGCGGATCAGGTCGAGCAGGTCCTCGCGGGTGAGCTTGGCGGGGGTGCCGTAGTTGTCCGCGTCGTGGGTGATCTTGTACTCGACGACCGAGCCGTCCATGTCGTCCGCGCCGTGCTGGAGGGCGAGCTGCGCGGTCTGCACGCCGTGCATCACCCAGAACACCTTGACGTGCGGCACGTTGTCGAACAGCAGCCGGGAGACCGCGAAGGTCTTCAGCGCCTCGGCGCCGGTCGCCATCGTCGTCCTGGCCTGGAGCCGGTTGCGGACCTTGCCGTCCTTCACGTCCACGAAGTCGTGCTGGTAGCGCAGCGGGATGAAGACCTGGAAGCCGCCGGTCTCGTCCTGGAGCTCACGCAGCCGCAGCACGTGGTCGACCCGGTGCCGCTCCTCCTCGACGTGTCCGTACAGCATCGTGCACGGGGTCTTGAGGCCCTTCTCGTGCGCGAGGCGGTGGATGCGGGACCAGTCCTCCCAGTGGGTGTCGTGGTCCACGATGTGCTGCCTGACCTCCCAGTCGAAGATCTCGGCGCCGCCGCCGGTCAGCGATTCAAGGCCGGCGTCGATGAGCTCGTCCAGGATCTCGGACGCGGGCAGCCCGGAGATCTTCTCGAAGTGGTGGATCTCGGTGGCCGTGAACGCCTTGAGGGAGACCTGCGGCAGGGCCTCCTTCAGCGCGGAGAGCGAGCGCGGGTAGTAGCGCCAGGGCAGCGTGGGGTGCAGCCCGTTGACGATGTGCAGCTCGGTGAGGTTCTCGCCCTCCATCGCCTTGGCCAGCCGGACGGCCTCCTCGATGCGCATGGTGTACGCGTCCTTCTCGCCCGGCTTGCGCTGGAAGGAGCAGTACGCGCACGAGGCCGTGCACACGTTGGTCATGTTGAGGTGGCGATTGACGTTGAAGTGGACCACGTCGCCGTTCTTGCGGGTGCGCACCTCGTGCGCCAGGCCGCCGAGCCAGGCCAGGTCGTCGGACCCGTACAGGGCGATCCCGTCCTCGCGCGTCAGCCGCTCCCCGGCGCGGATCTTCTGCTCAAGTTCGCGCTTGAGCCCCGCGTCATTCGCTGACACGGCCTTCGACCCAGCCATCCGGCGCCTCCCCTGTACCTCTGTGTTCGGGCTCCGTCGAGCGTACTCCCCGCCCCACGCGCCCCACCCGCCCGGCTCGCACACCGGCCCTGACGGGCGGCGGGTGGACGGGGGCGGAGCCCGGCGGGAGCGGCGGCGGGACGCGCCCTGTCGGCGCGCCACCCCCGCCACCCACCACCCGCGCCCCCGGCACTCACACGTCTTCGGGCAGTTCCCCGACCCGGTTCTCCCACTTGGTGGAGAGCACGATGGTGGTGCGGGTGCGGGAGACGCCCACGGTGCCGGAGAGCCGGCGGATGGTGCGCTCCAGGTCGTCCACGTCACCGGCGCGGACCTTGAGCATGTACGAGTCGTCGCCGGCGATGAACCAGCAGTCCTCGATCTCCGCCAGGTCCCGCAGGCGCAGCGCCACGTCCTCGTGGTCGACCGCGTCCGAGAGCTGGATGCCGATCAGGGCCGTCACGCCGAGGCCGAGCGAGGCGGAGTCGACGGTGGCGCGGTAACCGGTGATCACTCCGGCCGCCTCCAGGCGGTTGATCCGGTCCGTGACGCTGGGCCCGGAGAGGCCGACGAGCCGCCCGAGCTCCGCGTACGAGGCCCGGCCGTTCTCCCGCAGGGCCTGGATGAGTTGCCTGTCGACCGCGTCCATGTGACGGCACGCACCTTTCAAAGTTCTGCGATCCAGAAGGTTTGGGTGTAGAATCTAAGGCATGCAGGGCGCGAGACCCTGCGAATCTCTAGCTGAACTACCTCAATCAACGACGATTCTTCAGGAGTGAGCTACCCCTTGTACACGATCGAGATGGCCTATGCCCGCATGCGTGAGCTGCAGGAGATAGCCAACCGCTCGCGTGCTCAGCAGGCTGTGCAGCAGCAGCGCGAGACCACGGCCAAGGCGCACAAGCGCCGGGCCAAGAAGCGCTGACCCCAGCCTCCCCGCATCGACTCGATGCGGCCTGACGCCGAGCGTCAGGCCCGCGCACCCCGGCGCCCACGCGTCCCGCCGGAGTCGCGCCCCCAGCAGGACGCGTGACCGCGGCAGCGCACCGGGCACTACCCCCCGGGCCTGCCGCTTCTGTCTTCCCGCGGCATGGCACCGACCAGCCGTACGGCGCGTACCCGCCAGCGGCCGGGGCGCCGCCCCGCCGGCGGCCCGCCCCCCCCGCGCCCCCCCCCACCGCGCGCCGCCCATGCCGCCCCGCGCGACCCCGCCCACCGGCGGTTCAGCTACAGCGGCCCGCCCGCCGCCTCCAGCCCCCGCCC
>NZ_JBEHZD010000302.1:0-9492 GCF_040240285.1 Streptomyces sp. HSW2009
GTCATCAAGACCGTGCCGGAATCGAAGATCGTGGAGACCCTGATCGAGGAAGCGATGAAGATCGCCGAAGAGATGGAACGCGACGGAATTGCTTCCGGTGAACCCCAGGTATCCGTGAGCTGACGCCCGCGGGCGCTACCGCGTTCCCGGTTGCAGGGGGTGCGTCGCGGGGGACCGAGGTACAGTGCGGAAACCGAGTCCCCTGCGGCCCACTGGACCGCAACCACCACGAGGCGTACCGACACGTGCTGACGACGACCACCACCAGGGTCCTTGAGCCGGGCGAGCTCGACGCGGCACTCGCCGTACTCGACCGCGATCCGGTCGCCAATGCCTTTGTCGCCGCACGGGTCCAGACAGCGGGTCTGGACCCGTGGCGGCTCGGCGGTGAAATGTGGGGTTGGTACGCCGGCGGACGGCTTGAATCACTGTGTTATGCCGGGGCCAATCTGGTCCCCATTTGCGCCACGCCGGAGGCCGTACGGGCCTTCGCCGACCGGGCGCGTCGTTCCGGGCGCCGCTGTTCCTCCATCGTCGGCCCCGCCGAGGCCACCGCTGACCTGTGGTCCCTGTTGGAACCGAGCTGGGGCCCCGCGCGCGAGGTGCGCGGCCACCAGCCGTTGATGATCGCCACCGAGATGCCCAACGACATCGCTCCGGACCCGCTGGTCCGCCGCGTCCGCAAGGACGAGATGGACGTGATCATGCCCGCGTGCGTGGCCATGTTCACCGAAGAGGTCGGCGTCTCGCCGCTGGCCGGCGACGGCGGCCTGCTCTACCAGGCCCGGGTCGCCGAACTCGTCGGCTCCGGTCGTTCCTTCGCCCGCATCGACGACGGCCGGGTCGTCTTCAAGGCGGAGATTGGGGCCGCCACCCAGCGCGCCTGCCAGATCCAGGGTGTGTGGGTCGCCCCTGAACACCGCGGGCGCGGCCTCTCGGAAACCGGCATGGCCGCCGTGCTCTCGCACGCCCTGCGCGACGTGGCACCGGTCGTCAGCCTGTACGTCAACGACTACAACGCCGCGGCGCGCGCCGCCTACCGACGCGTCGGCTTCCGTGAGGTCGGCGCGTTCATGAGCGTTCTGTTCTGACGCCACGGGGCCGGCCAGTAGGGTGCGGCTCATGTCGCATCGCGTCGGCGGGCAGCCCCCCGTCCCCCGAGACATCGCCATCGGGCCGCGCGATCTGGCGGCCCGCGTCGACGATGCGCTCGCCGTGCAGGCCCACGCCTTCGGCCTGACGGACGAGGAGATCGGCGTACGGCGCCACATCGTGCTCCGGCACTTCGCCACCCCGGGCGCGCGGGCCCTGGGGGCGACCACCGCAACGGGGCGCCTCGTCGGGTTCGTCTACGGCCTGCCCAACCAGCGCTCGTACTGGTGGTCCACCGTCGTCGCCCCGTACCTGCGTGCCGGCGGGCACGAGGGCTGGCTGGACGACTCCTTCGTCATCACCGAACTGCACGTCCACCCGTCCCACCAGAAGCTCGGCATCGGCCGGGCGCTGATCACCACGATCACCGACGGGGTGGTGGAGCCGCGCAGCATCCTCTCCGCGATCGACGCCGAAACCCCCGCCCGCGGCCTCTACCGCGACCTCGGCTACTGCGACCTGGCCCGCCCCGTCCACTTCCCGAGCGCGCGCAGCCCGTACGTCGTGATGGGGGCGCGCCTGCCGCTGCGCCGGGGGTGATCTCGGTACAGTCGGGGGAGCGCCCGCAGACGTGGGGTACGTCCCGCTGGGCTGGCAGGCGCCGCGGTCCGCGGCGCGGTGCCCACTGACGTCACCAGGGTCGCCGGGACGCGGCGCGCCTTCCCTCGCCCCGTGCGCCGC
Organism: Streptomyces sp. HSW2009; assembly: GCF_040240285.1. Lineage (NCBI taxonomy): Bacteria > Bacillati > Actinomycetota > Actinomycetes > Kitasatosporales > Streptomycetaceae > Streptomyces > Streptomyces sp. HSW2009. Next base: position 1,834 of record NZ_JBEHZD010000302.1, read on the forward strand.
GTCACGGGCACGGAGCCGCGACGGGGCGCCGATCCTCGCCGGGGGCACGGGGCACGGGGCACGGGGCACGGGGCACGGGGCACGGGGCACGGGGCACGGGGCGGCGGAGCCTCGCGCGCGAGGTGCGGAGTACGGGGCGGGGCGCGCGCAGCTTCGCGCGCGGGGTACCGAGTACGGGGCGTGGAGCGGTGGCGTCCTGTTTGCCTTGGCACGGAGCACGGAGCACGGAGCACGGAGCACGGAGCACGGAGCACGGAGCTTCGGGCCGCAGGGTGTGAGGTGGTGGCGGAATGGGCCCCGTACGGGGCGCAGGGGAGTCTCATGTCGCGCCTGGGCGGATGGGACTTACGGCGCAAGCACGGGGCGCGGAGGCAGCGTCGCTCCGTGCTCCGTGTGATGACGGGGCCGCGGGGCGGTGGCGATGGGCTCCGTACGGGGCACGGGGCGCACGGAGCTCAGGAGACTAAGTCGTTTCCGCGGGGTGACCCGCTGCGGTTAACCTCTCGCCCATCGCACCCGTACGCAGGAGATCTCCCATGGCCCACGCCGCCAATGTCCAGCGCATGTCCACGATGCTGTTCAAGACCCTGCGCGAGGACCCGGCCGACGCCGAGACGGCCAGCCACAAGCTGCTGGTCCGTGCCGGCTACGTGCGCCGTACGTCGGCGGGCATCTGGACCTGGCTGCCGCTGGGCAAGAAGGTGCTGGACAACGTCACGCGCGTCGTGCGCGAGGAGATGGACGCGATCGGCGGCCAGGAGGTCCTGCTGCCGGCGCTGCTGCCGCGTGAGGCGTACGAGACGAGCGGGCGTTGGGAGGAGTACGGCGACCTGCTGTTTCGCCTCAAGGACCGCAAGGGGGCCGACTACCTCCTCGGGCCGACGCACGAGGAGATCTTCACCCTGACGGTCAAGGACCAGTGCACGTCCTACAAGGACCTCCCGGTGATCGTCTACCAGATCCAGACGAAGTACCGGGACGAGGCGCGTCCGCGCTCGGGCGTGCTGCGGGGGCGCGAGTTCCAGATGAAGGACTCGTACTCCTTCGACGTGAGTGACGAGGGGCTGGCCGAGTCGTACCGGCTGCACCGTGAGGCGTACACCCGGATCTTCGCGCGGCTGGGGCTCGACTACCGCATCGTGTCAGCGGTGTCGGGAGCTATGGGAGGTTCGGCGTCCGAGGAGTTCCTGGCGCCTGCCGCGGCGGGCGAGGACACCTTCGTGGACTGCCCGGCCTGTGGCTACGCGGCGAACACGGAGGCCGTCACCTTCACCGTGCAGCAGACGGGGGACGGGGCCGCGCACGGCCCCGTGGAGGAGCTGGACACGCCCGACACTCCCACCATCGAGGCGCTCGCGGTGCACCTGGGCGTGCCGGCCTCGGCCACGCTGAAGAACCTCCTGGTCCGGGTGGACGGCGAGATCGTCGCGGTGGGCGTGCCGGGGGACCGTGAGGTGGACCTCGGCAAGCTGGGCGAGCACCTGGCGCCGGCCACTGTCGAACTGGTCACCGCCGACGACTTCGCCGACCGGCCCGACCTGGTGCGCGGCTACGTCGGTCCGCAGGGCCTGGCGGGCAAGGCGTTCCGCTACCTCGCCGATCCGCGCGTAGCCCCCGGCACCGCCTGGATCACCGGCGCCAACAAGGCCGACACGCACGCCCGCAACGTGGTCTGCGGCCGGGACTTCGAGGTGGACGAGTACCTGGACGTGGTCGTTGTGCAACCGGGCGACCCGTGCCCCTCCTGCGGCGCCGGGATCGAGCTCGACCGCGCCATCGAGATCGGCCACATCTTCCAACTCGGCCGCAAGTACGCCGACGCCTTCGAACTCGACGTACTCGGTCAGCAGGGCAAGCCGGTGCGGGTGACCATGGGGTCGTACGGCATCGGTGTCTCGCGCGCGGTGGCGGCGCTGGCGGAGCAGACCCACGACGGTGCGGGGCTGTGCTGGCCGCGCGAGGTCGCGCCGGCCGATGTGCACATCGTTGCCGCGGGCAAGGCGCTCCAGAACGAGCGTGCCCTGGAGATCGCCGAGCGCCTCGGCGCCCTGGGCGTGCGGGTGCTGGTGGACGACCGCCCCGGGGTGTCGCCCGGCGTGAAGTTCACGGATGCGGAGCTGATCGGCGTACCGACCATCCTGGTCGTCGGCCGCGGCGCGGCGAACGGCGTGGTCGAGCTGAAGGACCGTAAGACCAACGCGCGCGAGGAACTGCCCATCGACGAGGCGCTGGCCCGCCTCACGGCCTGACTGCCACGGGGCGTCCCGTACGCGCCGAGCGGCCCCGTACGGGCGATGCCGCCCGCCCCGTGCCCTGCGCCGTCGACCGCTCCGTCCAGTCCGCCGCCCCGCTCCGTGCGGGGCGGCGTACGGAGCGGGGCGGTTGCGCCGAGCGGGTGGTGCGGCCGGCTAGAGCCAGCCGGCGAACTCCAGCAGCGACTCGCCTTCGTCCCGCTCGCCCCGCGCGAGCCGGTCCACGCCTGCGGTCACGGAGCGGAACAGGGCCCAGCCGCGCAGCCGGTCACGGTCCACCTCCAACGAGTCGGCGAGCTTTTTGATGCGGCGGCGTGCGGCGTTCGCCGCGCCGGGCAGTGCGATCAGGGTGTCGAGACGTTCCCGAGTGAGCCAGGCGAGGTCGTACGCGCGCTCGCCGACCACTGGCCGGGGGGCGATCGCGAGCCACGGGGCCCGGTCGCCGGCGAGCACCTTGCCCTGTTGGAAGACGCCGTGCAGGAGCAACGTCTCGGGGGCGGCGGCAGTGAGTTCGGCGTGCGCGGCCAGGGCATCCTCGATCAGCGGGCCGAGTTCCGTCGCCCACGGCTGGTCGTGTGATGCGCGTAGCGTCGCGGCGTGACGGGCCGTGAGGTCCTGCACGGTGGGGAAGGGATGGTCCGCCGGCGGTGGGACCCACAACCGCCGCACCGTTTCTGCGGCCTCCAACATGGACTTCGACTCCGGCAGCGAACGCAGGCTCACTTCACCGTGCAACCGCTCAAGGAGCAGCGCCCCGTCGGCGGTGGCACGGCGCAGCACCCGCACCGCGCCCGAGCCTCCCCAGTGGTCGAGCGCGGCGCCTTCCCTGTCCGTGCGCTCGGCAACCACGCCCAGCTTGAGTACGGCCGGCGTGCCATCCGGTTGGTGCACCAGGGCCAGCAGGCTGCCGCGCCCGCCCGGGGCCCACACCCGTTCGAACGTCAGCTCCCAGCGCTCCAGCAACGCTTCGAGGCGCTGGGGCGCCGCCGCCAGCCAGGCGGAGCCGGCCGCACCGTGCTCGGCTCGTACGGAGTGGACCAGGCGGTGTGGTGGCTGGAACGAAATCCCCGCGGGTTCCGAACCGTCCTCGTGCGGTGCTGTTGCCATCCCGAGCTGTCCCTTTCCCTTGCCTGACGGTCTCGCGTCGGCCCTGCCCCGTCGTTGCGGCGTGCCCCGGGGCCACGGCTCGTCCGCCTCACCCCGTACGGCTCACACAGTGCGGCCGTTACCCGACGCCGGCACGGACGGCTAGCGTGCCCCGTGCCCCGTGCCCCGTGCCCCGTGCCCCGTGCCCCGTGCCCCGTGCCCCGTGCCCCGTGTGGAGGGTGCGTGGTGCGCCGTGGTCCTGGAGTAATGAGTGTGATCAGGCCATGCGCGGTTGCGCTCCGGGGCGTGCCGAGGGGCGGCCGTGGTGTGTACGGGGAGCTATGGGGCCTGTGTGCCGCCGTAGGTCGGTGTGGGGGACGACCGGTCGCGTCGAACCGTGGCTCCGTTGCCCAGTCCGTCGGCTCACAGCACGTCGGCCGTGTCGCTCGCAGCGATCGTCGGCGCGGTGCCCGCGGCCCGTTCGGCGAGACCAGGAAAGGCTACGCTGCTGCCGCGCCAGCGCACCGCCCGCACTGCCGCTTCCCGCAGCGCCGCTGCCGCCTCGCCGCGGGCTGCTCCGTCGGCCGCCCGTACGAGGTCGGCGTAGACGGCGCAGACCCGGGTCTCCACCTCGCTGGCCAAGCGGGCCGCAGCCGCGGGGTCGGGTACGGGAAAGGGCAGCGCGTAGGCGGCGGCCGAACTGACCGGCTCGCCCTTGAGTGCCCGTACGGCCCGTTCCAGAGCGTCCCGGCGGGCGCGGTGCGAGGTGAGCCCTTCGCGGGCTTCGGCCAGCCGCTTGTCCTCGATCCGCCCGCCGATCACTCCGTACGCGTAGACGGCGGCGTGTTCGGCGGCCAGCGCCGCCTGGGTGGCCCGTAGCGCGCGCTGCGCCGGTGTGCTCCCGTTCTGGTCACTCTCCGCACCGTTCTTGGCGCCGGTGTCATCTCCGGCGCCGGAGACGCGTTCCGGGGCGATGCTCATCGTGGTGGGTCTCCTGCTCTGCCGTGTCCGGTCTGCTGCGCGTTTCGTCCCCGCCGTACGGTGCGACACGGAGCCCCGTCCACGGACCGTCCGTGCTCCGTGCTCCGTGCTCCGTGGGACGTGGGCGGTTGCATGGGTGCGCCGGCGTGGTATCTGCCCCGTACCGTTCCGTGACGTACAGCGTCGGCCCCGTGCCCCGTACGCACCGCAGCACGTTCGCCCCGTGCCCCGTGCCCCGTGCCCCGTGCCCCGTGCCCCGTGCCCCGTGCCCCGTGCCCCGTGCCCCGTGCGTTGCCCACTCCGTACCGTCGACCTCCGCGCGCGAGGCTTCGTGCTCCGTACGGGTCTGTGCTGTGGGGTGGAGAGGTGCGACCGCCTGCGCTGTGGTTCGAGCGGCGGCAGAGAGGCGGCGTGCACGGTGGTCGAGTGTGTGGGGTGCGGGCCGTCATGTGCGGCTCTCTGCCAGGAGGTAGGCGTGGGCGGCGCTGCTTGCGGCGACCGAGGCCAGGAGCCGGGCGAGTTCGGGCGAGGCGGTGGTCAGGGCGGCGAGCTGGGTGTCGGCTGTGCGGCGTTCCGCGCTGGCCAAGGTGGTGAGTGCCGCACGGGGATTCCGCGGTACGTCGTCGGTACGGGGCGCACCGCTGGTGGCTCCGCCGGCCCTTGGGGAGGCTGCCGCCTTGGGCGATTCGGGTCGCGCGGCGGCTGCCGAGGGAGCCGCGGGCGCCGTGGCGGAGGCGGACGGGGCGGGGGAGCCGAAGGCCGCGGCGTGTCGGGCCACTTCGCCACGGAGCGGACGGAGCCGGTTGGCCAGGGCCGGGTGTGCGCTGATGGTCGCGTCGTACCGGACGAGTAGGGCGGCGCTGGCCCGGGCCGCCTCGCTCCGTAGGCGCGCGTCGGCCGAGGTGCGCCCGTCCGAGGCAGCGGTGTCCCGTGAGTCGTCGCTGCAACCGGTCAGCAAGGTCCCGATGCCCGAGATCCCGACCGCCCCGCCGGCGATGGCGAGCAGGCTGCGTCTGCGCGGGCCCGTGGGGTCCGGCGATGTAGTCGTGAGCGGCACGTTCCTCATCCCCTGCTCGTGATCACCGCAGGCGAGCGTACCCACCGCCGCGGCCACAACGGTGCTGCCCCCGCCGCACGGGACCCGTACGGGCCGCACCGTGCGGGCTGCGTTGTGGGGACGGAGCGGGCGCCGGCGCCGAATCGTCAGCCCGCTGCCGGAACAGCTAGGCTTTGATCCGACACGCGACCTTCCCACAACAGCACACGCGGCCGAGGAGTCACCCGGATGAGCACCACCCAGAGCGAGAGGCTGCGCGGACTGCTAGCACCGCTCGTCAGCGCGCGGGACCTGGATCTGGAAGAGGTCGAGGTGACACCGGCCGGGAAGCGGCGTGTGCTCCGTATCGTGGTGGATTCCGATGACGGTGTGCAGTTGGACGCGTGTGCGGAGCTGAGCCGCGCGGTCTCGCAGACCCTCGACGACGCGGACGTGATGGGCGGCGCCCCATACGTCCTTGAGGTCACCTCACCCGGTGCCGACCGGCCGCTGACCGAGCCGCGGCACTTCCGGCGCGCCATCGGCCGCCTGATGAAGGCGCAACTCGTCGCGGGCGGCGAGCTGGTCGCCCGGATCGTCGACGTCGATGACGAGGGGCTCGACCTGGAGGTTCCGGGGGTGAAGGGCCGCAAGCCCACGGAGCGCCGGCTGGCCTTCGACGAGATCTCCAAGGCACGCGTGGAGATCGAGTTCAATCGCAAGACCAGTGAGCAGAAGAACGACGAGAGCCAAGAGGAGGCGTAGCCGTGGACATCGACATGAGTGCCCTGCGGGGTCTGGTGCGGGAGAAGGAGATCTCGTTCGACCTGTTGGTCGAGGCGATCGAGGCCGCGCTCCTCATCGCGTACCACCGCACCGAGGGGAGCCGCCGGCGCGCCCGCGTCGAGCTGGACCGGAAGACCGGTCACGTGACCGTGTGGGCCAAGGAGGACGCCTCCGATCTGGAGGACGCGCCGGAGGGCACGGAGCCCCGGGAGTTCGACGACACCCCGTCGGGCTTCGGCCGGATCGCCGCGACGACCGCCAAGCAGGTCATCCTCCAACGGCTGCGGGACGCTGAGGAGGAAGTGACCTTCGGCGAGTACGCGGGGCGCGAGGGCGACGTCGTCGCGGGCATCGTCCAGCAGGGCAAGGACCCCAAGAACGTCCTGGTGGACATCGGCAAGCTGGAGGCCATCCTGCCGGTGCAGGAGCAGGTTCCGGGCGAGGAGTACACCCACGGCACGCGCCTGCGCACGTACGTCGTGCGCGTCGTCAAGGGCGTCCGCGGCCCGTCGGTCACCCTCTCGCGCACCCACCCCAACCTGGTGCGCAAGCTCTTCGCGCTGGAGGTGCCGGAGATCGCGGACGGCTCCGTGGAGATCGCAGCCGTCGCGCGCGAGGCCGGCCACCGTACGAAGATCGCCGTTCGCTCCACGCGGTCCGGCCTCAACGCCAAGGGCGCCTGCATCGGCCCCATGGGCGGGCGGGTCCGCAACGTGATGGCCGAACTGCACGGCGAGAAGATCGACATCGTCGACTGGTCGGACGACCCGGCCGAACTCGTCGCCAACGCCCTGTCCCCGGCCCGTGTGAGCAAGGTCGAGATCGTCGACCTTTCGGCCCGCTCCGCGCGCGTGACGGTGCCCGACTACCAGCTCTCGCTCGCCATCGGCAAGGAGGGCCAGAACGCCCGCCTGGCGGCGCGGTTGACCGGTTGGCGCATCGACATCCGCCCTGACACGGAGCAGCAGCCAGCCTCCCAGGGCTGATCCCCGTACGACCCCTTGTCGCACGCTGCCCGGGCCGCCCCGACTTCGTACGGGGCGGCCGGGTTTTTGGCGGCGCCTGGGCGATGGGGCACGGAGCAGCGACTGCCCTGCGGACCGCGCATCCGCCGGTTGAACCTTGGGCACGGGGCACGGAGCAGGCTCCGGGGCTCCGCCCCGTGCGTGACGGAGCGACTCGCTCCCGGATGCTCGGTAGGTATGCGCCGTACGACGCAGCAACAGCCCCGTTAGGCGACGGGGCAGCGCCGTCCCGGCCATCCCCTCAGGGCGAGCCAGTCGCGAACCGGCAAAGCGGCCGGCCGGGGCACACGCCAAGACCGCCAAGAGCACCCCGCCCCAGTGGCCACTGCCCCACCCCGGTACCGCCGTCATCGCCGGCCCGCACAGAGCAACAGAAAACCCCTGGCACGAACGCCCCTCATACTCGGCGGAGCCAACGGAGCCAACGGAGCCAACGGAGCCAACGGAGCCAACGGAGCCAACGGAGCCAACGGAGCCAACGGAGCCAACGGAG
>NZ_JBEHZD010000303.1:0-9421 GCF_040240285.1 Streptomyces sp. HSW2009
CCCCCCCCCCCGCCCCGCCCCCCCCCCCCCCCCCCCCCCCCCCCCCCCCCCCCCCCCCCCCCCCCCCCCCCCCCCCCGCGTCCTACGGGCTCAGACCAGCGGCCCGGTGCTCTGCCCGGACCAGTAGCCCGGCGCTCCGCTCAGGCCAGCGGTCCGGTCACCGGCTCCACGGCCGCCACCAGCGCGCCGGAGCGCACGAACTGTTCGGCCGCCGCCAGGTCGGGCGCCAGGAACCGGTCCTCGCCGGGCCCTTCCACGCCCGCCGCGCGCACCGCGGCCAGTACCGCCCGGCTCGCCGGCGCGGGCGTCATGCCCGTCCGCAGCTCGATCGCGCGGGTGGCGGCGACGAGTTCGACCGCGATGATCCGGCCCAGGTTCTCCACTACGGTCCGCAACTTGCGCGCGGCCGACCAGCCCATGGAGACGTGGTCCTCCTGCATCGCGGAGGACGGGATGGAGTCGACCGAGGCCGGCACCGCCAGCCGCTTGAGCTCGCTGACCAGCGCGGCCTGCGTGTACTGGGCGATCATCAGGCCCGAGTCGACGCCGGCGTCGGCGGCCAGGAACGGCGGCAGCCCGTGCGAGCGGTTCTTGTCCAGCAGCCGGTCGGTGCGCCGCTCGGCGATCGACCCGAGGTCGGCCGCCGCGATGGCGAGGAAGTCCAGTACGTAGCCGACGGGCGCGCCGTGGAAGTTGCCGTTGGACTCGACCCGGCCGGTGCCGTCGGCCGCGCGCAGCACCACCGGGTTGTCCACCGCCGCCGCCAACTCCCGCTCGGCGACCAGCCTGGCGTGCGCCAGGGTGTCCCGCCCCGCGCCGGCCACCTGCGGCGCGCACCGGATGGAGTACGCGTCCTGCACCCGGGGCGCATCGTCCTGGTGATGGCCGGTCAGCCCGGAGCCGGCCAGCACCCGCAGCATGTTGTCGGCGCTCAGCGCCTGGCCGGGGTGCGGGCGGATGGCGTGCAGTTCGGGGGCGAGCACCCGGTCCGTACCGAGCAGCGCCTCCAGGGTGAGCGCCGCGGTGATGTCCGCCGAGGTGTACAGCCGGGCCAGGTCGGCGCAGGCCATCACGAGCATGCCCAGCATGCCGTCGGTGCCGTTGAGGAGGGCCAGGCCCTCCTTCTCGCGCAGTTCGACCGGCTCGATGCCGTGCGCGGCGAGCAGTTCGGCGGCCGGCCGCAGCACGCCGTCGGGGCCCTCCGCTTCGCCCTCGCCCAGTAGCGTGAGCGCACAGTGCGAGAGCGGCGCGAGGTCGCCGGAGCAGCCGAGCGAGCCGTACTCGTGGACGACCGGCGTGATGCCCGCGTTGAGGATCGCGGCCATCGTCTCGACCACCACCGGGCGCACCCCGGTGTGGCCGGACGCCAGCGTCTTCAGCCGCAGGAACATCAGCGCGCGGACCACCTCGCGCTCGACCCGCTGCCCCATGCCGGCCGCGTGCGAGCGCACGATGTTGCGCTGGAGCTGGGCCCGCAGCTCCGGGCTGATGTGCCGTACGGCGAGCGCCCCGAAGCCCGTGGAGACCCCGTAGACCGGTTCGGGCTTGGCCGCCAAATCCTCGATGACCTGGCGTGATGCCGCGACGCTGGCCAGGGATTGCGGCGCGAGCTCGACGCGCGCCCGCCCGCGCGCGACCGCGATCACATCCTCGGCGGTCGTACCGGACGTCCCCACCACCACAGAGTGCATATCCATATTCAGGCACCCTAGAGACTGAATCGCTAGCTGTCACCATCCGCCCGGCACGGCTTCCGGTTCCGGCCGCCGGTCCGCCGTACGGCCCGGGAACCCGGGGACGTTGCGGACGAACTCGCGCCGCCGCTGCCTGCGGTCGCGCCGGATGCCGTCCCTGGCGACCTGGTCCCCCACCTTCTTCTGCACCTTGCGGGCGGCCTTGATGCGCCGGGTGAACTCGGCCCACTCGCCGGGGTCCGCCTGGCGCAGCGCCTCCAGCAGGCAGCGCTCGTACCGGGCGGTCCCGGCGGGCAGCGCGGCCAGCACCAGCGCCAGGTTGACGCGCCCCGACACCGACTCGGCCAGCGCCACGTCCCGTACCAGGAACTCCGCGAGCCGCTGGTCACGGCCGGCGAGCACACCGAGCACGGGCAGGAAGTGAGCCCGGTCGCGGCCGGCCGCAGCCGCCAGCAGGGCGCGCGCCGCGGCCCGCTGGCCCGCGCCCTCCAGGGCGCAGCCGAGTTCCACCACGTCATCGGCCGTGGCCCGCCGGGCGTAGCCCTCCAGCGCTGCCGGCGCGAGCAGCGGACTGGCGTCGTGGTGCAGGCTGCGCACCAGTTGGACGGCGTGCCCGGCGACCCGGCCGCGCAGCCCCTTCCAGAACACCCGCTCCGCGTGCGCGCGTGCGCCGCACGCCCCGAGCAGCGCGATCAGCGCCGCCAGTTCCTCCGGCGGCTGCACCACGCAGGCGTCCGCAAGGACCGCCCAGGCCCCGCCGTCGAGGCCCGCGTCGACCGTGGCCAGCAGGTCGGCCGCGGCCGGCACCGGGTGCGCGTGCAGCGCCTCGGTGAGCACGCCGACCGCGTACTGCCAGTGCCCGGCGACGTGCAGCGCACCGACCAGGTGGCCGACCTCCCGCACGCCCCAGTCCCGCACCGCCTGCGCGAGCAACTGGCCGGGGCCGAACCGCAGCCGCACCGTGTGCAGCGCGGTGACCAGGGCGACCAGATAGCCGTGCTGGTCACGCCGGTGGTGCACGCTGTGCGCGAGGACGAAGTCCGCGTCCACCGGCGAGAACCGGTCGGCCAGTGCGGCCAGGTCCACCACGTCGCGGGCCGGCCGCACCTCGGCGACCACGCGCTCCAGGCAGGTGATCGCGTCCTGCTCGTCGTGCCCGAGCAGCAGCTCGCACAGCTCGGCCACCTCCTGCACGGGCCGCTCCCGCGCACACACCCCGAGCGCCGCATCCACCGCCTGCCGCGCGCCGCGCCGGCCGAGCAGCGACACCAGGTCCACCACGTCGCCGAGCGGCCGTACGGTGGCGGCTGCGCCCAGGTAGACCCGGACGTTCTCCTGTTCGCCTGCCGCGGCGAGGCCGAGCGCCACCGCGGCGACGTCGGCCACCGGATGGATCTCCAGCGAGGTCTTCATGACGGTGGCCGTGGCGGCGTCCAGGCCGGCCGCGGCGAAGTGCTCGATGAACACGGCGGTGTCGGCGGCCGGCCGCACCAGCACCAGCGCCGGCAGCGCCGCCTCCGCCTGCCGGTCGTGCCCGGCCCCGTACAGCGCCGCCATCAGCGCCGCGGCCTCCGCCACCGGGCGGGCCTGGCCCGCGGACTTGACCAGTTCGGTGGCGGTCGCGGTGCGGCCCGGCACCGTCAGATGGGTGACCAGCTCGACGAGTTGCGGCACCGATGCCGTACGGTCCGTGGTCTCCAGGATCTCCAGCAGGCCCATCCGCACCCCGGCCTCGCCGGCCCGCCGCTCGGCCTCCGCGAGTTGCCCCTCCAACTCGGTGCAGTGCTCCTCGGCGGCGAACACCTCGCGCTTGGCGTCGGCCAGCGCGCCCCGTAACTCGTCCACCTCGTGCACCAGCCGGTCGCGCTCCTCGCGCAGCTCCTGGTACGTGCCGCGCCAGGCGATCACCGACCGCTCGTACGCGCAGTGGTCCTCCGCGCGCTCCTTCTCCAACCGGTTCAACTTGCCTTGTAACTCGACGAGTTGGCGTTGCCGGTCGCGCAACACCTCGGTCAGCGCGCGGGCGTGCACCTTGCCCCGGCTGGCCTCCTCGTCCGCCTCGGCCAGCCGGTCCTGGAGCCGCTGCACCTCGGACGCGGCGCCGGCGCGCGCCGAACCGGCCCGCCTGGCCCTGCCGTGCAGCTCCCGCAGCGCCTCTTCGACCTCGGGGGTGACCGGGGTGCCCTCCTCGGCGATGTCGGCCATCAGGTCCACGACGAACGACCAGGGCGGGGTGCGGCTGCCGTTGAGGTAGCGGGAGACGGTGCCCTTGTCGAGCGGGCGGCGCAGGGCGTACCGCCGCACGCTGATGTTGAGGCACCCGAACAGTTCGCGCAGCATCTGCGCCAGGGCCCGCTTGTCCTCGTCGAGCCCGTCCTTCAGCGGGGCCAGCGCCCCGGCCACACTCTCACTCGCCACCGCCGGCCCCTTGTTCCTCTGTCCGTTTGAGTGCTTGCTGCTTGTTGGGTTGGTGCTTGTTCGGTTGGTGTTCGTTCGCTTGCTGCTCGGGTGGGGGGTGCTCGTCCGGGTGGGTCACCTCGCGTGTCCGGGCGGCTGAGCCGGTTGCCCTGCGCGGCCGGCCTGGCCTTCCCTGACTGCCCGGCCCACACGGGGCCGCCCGCCGCTGCCGCCGTCGGGGCGCCCCCCGTCGTCCCCACTATCGCCGTTCGGCGTGCGGGGTGGGCCAGTCGCGGCGTTGCCAGTCAGATCGGCGACACTTCGCGCGCGGAAAGAGCCGTACGGGCAACACCGCACCGTACGCGCGGAGTCCGCCCGTACGCACGACAACACCTGTACGGGCAAAGCCACCCCGTACGCACAGACACAGACACAGACACAGACGCCGGCACCGGCGCCGGTGCAGCAACACAGCCCGCCCCAGCGTCGCCACCAGACGGCAACACCCCCACGGCCGCCCGCCAGGCCGCCCCACCTGCGGCGATCCGGCGCAGTGTCGCCATTTCGGGGCGCACCCCCCGTCGCCGCTTGCCGCAACTCCCCACCGCAGGACGAGAGTGGGCCCCCGTCAAGCGTGTCAGCGCACCCCACCGAGACGGCCGGCGCACCGCGCGCCCCACCAGGAAGCCGGAGCACCCGTCCCAGCGGGACCGACCCGAGGAGGAACCATCACCACCGACCGACCGCACGACGGCCCGCCACCGGAGAGCGCACCGGAGACACCCGCCGCACCCCTGGCACCCGTGGCACCCGTGGCACCCCCGGCAACGACACCCCCACCCCGCTGGCGCCGCCTCACCCGCAGGCTGGCCCTGCGCGTCCTGGCCTGTGCGGCGAGTGCGACGGGGTCCGCCCTGGGCACCATGGTGATCGCGTGGGCCCTGCGGCGCTGAATCACCCGCGCGGCAGTCGTACGGGGGCCGCCGTACGGGCGACAGTCGTACGGGCGGCAGTCGTACGGGCGTGTCGTAAGAACGCCTGCCGTACGAACGGCTGCCGTCCAGGCGGCTACCGCCTGCGCCCGCCGGCCAACCCGCCGCCGGTCAGCCCACCGCCGGAGACCCCGCCGCCCGACACGCCGCCCCCGGGCGGACCCCCACCGCCGTCCGAGGCGCCCGGCGGCCCGCCGGGAGGGCCGGCGGACGGACCGCCAGCCGGTCCACCGGAGGGACCACCGCCCTGCGCCCCGCCCTTGGCCCGGGCACCGGCCGACCCACTGCCGCGGCTGCGGCCCCGGATGCGGCGCCGGTCGGCGGTGGGGGCCGGGGCGTCGGCGAGCCTGACCACCGGATCGTCCGTACCGCCGTCGCGGCCGGCCACCACGGGCCGGTCGGCGTGCGCGGCCTTCGCGCGGTACTGCGCGGCGTCCGCCAGCCGGAACAGCCGCCGCGCCGAGTGCACCGGGCCGATCGGGTTCCCCGTGGACGCCACCCCGCAGGCCACGCCCTCGCCCATCTCCAGCGCGCTCGCCCGCCGGCACAGCTCCTCGGCGACGGCCACCACGTCGGCGGCCGAAGGGCCCACCGCGAGCAGGCAGAACTCGTCCCCGCCGAGCCGGGCCGCCAGCGCGCCGGGCAGCCGGGCCCCGCACATGGAGAGGACCGAGCCGAATCGTTCCAGCAGCCGGTCACCCATCTCGTGCCCCAGCGAGTCGTTCACCCGTTTGAGCCCGTTGAGGTCACACACCACCAGGCTCACCACGGCCCCCTGCGCTTCGTGCAGGTCCAGGGCCTCGTCCAGGCGCATGTCCACCGCCCGCCGGTTGGCGAGCCCGGTCAGCGGGTCGGTGAAGGCCAGCCGGTGCGCCTCTTCGAGCCGCTCGCTCTGGGCGATCCCGGCGGCGGTCACCGAGGCGAGGACCGTGGCGAAGTCGGCATCGGCCCGCCCGAACACCGGCCGGCCCGGCGGCCTCGCCACGTACAGCTCGCCCCAGGCCCGGCCGCGCAGCACGATCGGCGCCACCACGCAGCAGCCCCGGCCGCGCTGCCGCAGCGCCACCACCCGCCGGGCCCGCCGCCCGCCGCGTACCGGCCCGGCGTCACCGCTTTGCGCCGCGTCCGGGACGGAATCCGCGCCCGCGCCGGCTTCCCCATCCGCGGCGGTCTCCGCGTCCGCGACGGTCTCCACCCAGGCGCGCGGCTCGCCGCCGCTGATCCACTGCTCGTGCAGGAACTCCGCGATCTGCGGGAAGTCGTGCACCGGGTACGACTCGTCCACCGGGAACTCCTCCTCACCCGGTGCCAGCTCCCCCACGTTCACCAACACCCGCAGCCGCCCCAGCTCCCGCTCCCACACGCAGACCGCGGCGAACGACCCCTCCAGCGCGGCCAGGGCGCTGAGCGCGGCGGCGCGCATCGCATCCCGTGCCGTGTGCGCGGCGGCCATCGCCTGCGCCAGACCCACCACGGCAGCCAGCCGTGCATCACCCCGGTCCGTCACCCACGCCTCGCCTTCCGTCACCGTCCGCACATGCCTGCACCCCAGCGTACGAACGTTCGACACATCTCGCTTGAGGGAGGTTTAAGGAACGGGCAGTGGCCGACTCGGCGGCCACTCACCCGTCCCCGGAGTGTCGGTCAAGGCCGGTGGTCGGTCAACGTTGCTCGCCCACGAGCACCCGCATCAAAACCTTCCGGACGCGCCCCGGGCACCGAAATCCGCCCGCGTCAGCCCGTTACGCGCCGGGCCACTGCGGCGTCCGCTTCTCGTTGAAGGCCGCCACGCCCTCCGCCCGGTCGGCCGAGAACGCCACCGAACGCCACGCCGCGTCCTCCACTTCGAGGCCGGCCCGCAGGTCAAGCCCCTGACCGAGGCGGAGCGCGCGCTTGGCGGCCCGCAGCCCCACCGGGGAGTGCGCGGCGATCCGGCCCGCGAGGGCGAGCGCCGCCGTGCGCGCCTCGCCCGCCGGCACCAACTCGTCCACCAGGCCGAGTTCCCTCGCCTCGGCCGCGGCCACCCGCCGGGCCGAGAACACCAACTCGGCCGCGCGCGCCGCGCCCACCCGGCGCGGCAACAACTGGGTGCCACCGCCGCCCGGGATCACCCCCACCGACACCTCGGGCAGCGCCACCACGGCCGTCTCGTCCGCGACGATCACGTCGCAGGACAGGGCCAGCTCGAAGCCGCCGCCCAGCGCGAAGCCGTGCACCGCGGCGATGGCCGGCACCGGAAGCTCCAACACGCCGGTGTACGCGCCGCGCGCCACCGGGCGCTGCCGGCCGAGGTCGGCATCGCTCATCGCGTTGCGCTCCTTGAGGTCGGCGCCGACGCAGAACGCCCGCTCGTTCGACGAGCTGACCACCACGGCCCGTACGTCGCCGTCCTCGCCCAGCGCGGTGCAGGCGGCGGCGATGGACCGGGCCATCTCGGTCGACACGGCGTTCATGGCCCGCGGCCGGTCCAACACCAGCTCGGCCACGAACCCGTCCCGGCGCACCGCCACCCACTCCCCGAACCGCTGCTCACCCATGACGCGACCCTCCCGGTTAACGATCGTGAACCTGCCACCGGATCATCGCAGCCCCACCCACGCGCCCGCTACCTCCCGGCCCGTGGGGCGGGGACGGGTCACCCCGGAGCCGGGCTGGCACCTCGGCGCCCCACGGCCTGCGCAGGGAAGGGGCAGGTACGAGGCTCAGCGGCGTACGGATCAGGTGGCAGGAGGCCCACGGCGCACGGCTTCGGGCAGCAGTACGGAGCCCACGGCGTGCGGCATCGGGCGGGACGAGGTCCGGGGCGTACCGAAGGCGTACCGAAAGGGCCCGTACGAGCCGCCGCGGGTCGCGTACGGAAGGAGTGCGCACGCGACCCGCGGCGTACAGAGGACAGAGGACAAAGGACAGAGGCGGGCGGCACGAGGCCACCGCACCCCCACGCCGGCGGCACCCCACCCGGGCGGCGGCGACGGCCGGCCCGCAGGCCCCACGAGCCGGGCCCGCCCGCAAGCCCGACCGGCCACATCAGGCCCACTGGCCCCGGGGCGCCGAAGCCCCGCCGAGCCACGGCCCGGCCCGTCGCCACAGCCCGACCAGCCACCCCGGGCCGGCCGGGCCCGGCCCCTCAGGCCCGGCGGGAGAGGAGCCAGGGTTCGACCATGCCGAGGCCGCGCACCGCGCGCTGCCACATGGGTTGGAGGGCGAACCGGTACGTCACGGTCTCGCCCTCCTTCTCGGCCGCCGCGGCCTCCGCCTCCGAGCGGGGGGCGTCGCCGGTGCGGGCCAGTTCGTCCGCGAAGGCGCCGTCCACCAGGACCGCGTCCTTCGGCGCTATCGATGTCAGCCGGCTCGCGAGGTTGACCGTCGTACCGAAGACGTCGCCCATCCGCGTGGTGACCGCGCCGAACGCCAGCCCGACGCGGAGCGCCGGCATCGTCTGGTCGTGCGACATGGTCTCGATCAGCCGCAGCCCGATCTCCGCCGCGACGCCCGCGTCGTCGGCCGCGTACAGCACCTCGTCGCCGAGGGTCTTGATGAGCCGGCCGCCGTGCGCGGCGACCAGATCGGCCGCCGTGGTCTCGAACGCCTCGACCAGCTCGCCGAGCTCTTCCTCTTCGAGGCGCCGGGTGAGCCGGGTGAAGCCGACCAGATCCGCGAAGCCGACGGCCAGCCGCCGGTTGACCATCTCCGCGTCGTCCTGGGCCTGCACCACCCGTCCGGTGGCCGCGGCCAACTGGCGCCGCCACACGTAGACGATGAATTCCTCAAGCTCCGGCAACAACAGCTCGACCAGCGGATACGCGATCTCCGTACGCGTCATCCCGGGCTCCTGCGGCTCGGTGAGCCCCTCCAGGAAGGAGTCGATCTGCCAGTCGGCGAGCCGGGCCGTGGTCTGCCCCGTCGAACGCGCCACCTGCACCGCCATCGGCTCGCTCAGCAGCCCGGCCTCCACCAGGCCCGCAAGCCGCCGCAGCGCCAGCACGTCCGCCTCGGTCAGCGCCTTGGCCTGGCCGATGTCGGCGAAGCCCATCGCCCGCCAGAACCGCGAGGCCAGCTCCATCGACACGCCGGCGCTGCGCGCGGCCTGGAAGGGCGTGTACTGCCGCTCGGCGCCCAGGATGAGCTGTTCCAGCTTGAGCGCGATGGGGTCATCCTCGACGGCCGCGGCGCGCTCGGCCGCCGCCCCGCGGTCCGGCCCGAGGTCGGCGGGGGCGGCACCACCCTCGGGGTCGCCCTCCGTGCCCGGGCCCGCGCCCGCAGCAGCCCCGGAAGCCGGGGCCCCGGCACCGGGCTCGGCCGCTGCCGCCGCCGGCGGCCCGGCAGGCCGCTGGGGCC
>NZ_JBEHZD010000304.1:0-9377 GCF_040240285.1 Streptomyces sp. HSW2009
CCGCCGCGAGGGCTGGGCGGCGGGGTCGTCGAGCCGGTCAGCGTCGTGCGCCCGGCGAACAGCGCCCGGGACAGCGCGAGGGCCGTGCCGCGCTCGGCGGCCGACAGATAGCGGTTGCGGCTGGAGAGGGCGAGGCCGTCGCCCTCGCGCACGGTGGGGATGCCGACGATCTGCACGGGGAAGTTCAGATCGGTGACCATGCGGCGGATCAGGGCCAGTTGCTGAGCGTCCTTCTCTCCGAAGAAGGCCAGGTCAGGGCGGGTGAGGTGGAGCAGTTTGGCCACCACGGTGAGCACCCCGTCGAAGTGCCCGGGCCGGGACGCCCCCTCGTACCGCTCGCCCATCGGGCCCGCCGCGAGCCGCACCTCGGGCTGGCCGCCCGGATACACCTCGTGCACCGGCGGCGCCAGCACGATGTCGGCGCCGGCGTCTGCCGCCACCCGGAGGTCGGCGTCCAGGGTGCGCGGATAGCGGTCCAGGTCCTCGCCCGCGCCGAACTGGAGCGGGTTGACGAAGACGGTGACCGTGACCAGGCCCTCATCGCCCACCCGGGCGCGCGCGGCGCGGATCAAGGTGGCGTGCCCGGCGTGCAGCGCGCCCATCGTCATCACCACGGCCGAGCGGCCGGGCGTCGGATACGGGCCGAGCACCTCGCCGTACTCACGGACGCTGGTGCACAGCTCCACATCCGGCTCGCCGGCCACCGGCTCGCTCCACCGTCGCGGGGTCATCGGCCGCCTCCACTCGTCCCGTTCGCACTGTCCGTCCCTCCGCTGCCGCCCGGCGGCCCGTCGTCCGCGCGGTGGGCCAGCACGTCCAGCAGGTCCTCGGCGAACTCGGGCTTGAGCAGGCCGTGCGCGAGCGCCCGGTCCGCCGTCGTACGCGCCATCGCCAGATAGCTCGGCACGGCCTGCGGCGCGCGCCGGCGCAGTTCGGCCACGTGCGCGGCCACGGTGCCCGCGTCGCCGCGCGCGACCGGGCCGGTCAGCGCGGCGTCGCCGCTGCGCAGCGCGTTGTCCAGAGCCGCGCCGAGCAGCGGGCCGAGCATCCGGCCGGGGGCCGCCACGCCCGCTTCCTGCAACAGCTCGCGGGCCTGCGCGACCAGCGTGACCAGGTGGTTCGCGCCGATGGCGAGCGCCGCGTGGTACAGCGGGCGGGCCTCTTCGGCGATCCACTCGGGCTCGCCACCCATCTCGATGACCAGCGCTTCGGCGGCGAGCCGCAGCTCCTCGGGGGCGGTGATGCCGAAGGCGCACCCCGCGAGCCGGTCCACGTCCACCGGAGTGCCGGTGAAGGTCATCGCCGGGTGCAGCGCGAGCGGCAGCGCGCCCGCCCGCAGCGCGGGGGCGAGCACGGCCGTGCCGTGCCGCCCCGAGGTGTGCACGAGCAGTTGCCCCGGGCGCACCGCGCCCGTCTCGACCAGCCCGGTGACCAGGTCGGGCAGCGCGTCGTCAGGCACCGTGAGCAGCACGAGCTCCGCGCGGGCCAGCACCTCGGCGGGGGTGACCAGGGGCACCCCGGGCAGCAGCGCGGCGGCCCGCCGCCGGGAGGCGTCGGAGACGCCGGATGCGGCGACCGGACGGTGCCCGGCCAGTTGCAGCGCGGCGGCGAGCGCGGGCCCGACCCGGCCCGCGCCGACGACTCCGACGGTGAGCCGGGCGGGCCTGTCCTGGGGTTCGGGGATGGTGGGTGGATTCACGGGGCGACGGCCTTCCGTTCCAGTCCGCGAGGGGTACCGGACGTTTGAGCGCCATGCTACGCGAGTGCCCCCAGCGATCCCCTGGGACGTCCTCAGCCTGTGGATAACTCTGCGGCCACCGTCTCTGACCTGCGGTTTACGGTCCGGTCGTACGGGGTCTCAGCGCACCGTCGAGAGGCCGAGACGCCGCCAGCAGCACCGTGGCGGGGCGCCCGCGCCCGTACTCCCGTACGGGTCGTTCGGGTCGGGCCCGGCCGTCCAATGCTCCCCTTACCCACCACCCGAGCACCGCCCGGGCCCCGTCGCAGGCCCCGTCACGCGGCAACCAACACCCACCCCGCCAACGCCAACTTCCGCACCCGCACCCGCACCGCCCCGGTCCTCCCGGCCGCACCCGGCGCCCCCGGACAAACCCCGCTTCGCACCGCACATCGACAACCCACCACGGCCGACCGCGCCCCGGCCGCTCCCGACCCCGCTCGATGCCCCCGTACGGCCCAGGCCCCCGCCTCGTACCGCACCTCAGCAACCAGCCCCCACCGACCGCGCCCCGGTGCCGGTGCCGGTGTGCAAGGTGGTGGTGCGGTGTCCCCGGCGCCGGGTGTGGCGGAGGGCGTGGAGCAGGCGGGTCAGGGGGCCGCCGGTCGCGGGGCGGTCCGCTGTCGCGGCCTGGAGTCTGCGGTACTCGCGCACCTCGGCGGCCACCCGCCAGTCGTGCTGGCCGGGCGCGGGCGGGGCGGGCACGCCCTGTTGTGCGCTGCGGTAGAGGTCGAGTGCGTACTGCTGCGTGATGTCCATGGCTTCACCGTGCGGCAGCCGTCGCGCGGCCGTCGCTTCGATTGACGAAGGCCGTCAAGTGGACGTTGACCTGGGGCATCGGCAGTGCACAGTAGGAGGGTGAGCCTGACCATCGACATCGCGGGGCTGTCCCCCGAGCGCATCGTCTTCGCCCCTTCACCCCTGGCGGAGCTGAGCGCGGCGCTGCACGCGTTGGCCGAGCCGGCGCACCACCCGGGGTTGCACAGTTGGACGACCACCACCGCGTGCGCCCTCAAGCCGGAGCTGGCCGACCGGCTCCAGGAGGCGGACTTCCTGTGGCGCACCACGCGCTCCGACATGCTGTTGCCGCCCGACCCCGGCGCCACCCTGGCCGAGGACCTGGACCGGCTCGACGAGCTCCCCGAAGAGCAGTTCGTCATGGCGGCGCTGGAGATCTCCTGCTCGGCGCAGTACGGGACCGCGCGCCCCAACCCGCTGCACGACGGGGCCGAGCGCGAGCGCACCCGCGAGCGGGCGGCGGCCCGCGGCCCGGCCCAAGCCGCCTTCGTGGAGCGCATCCTGGCCGACCCGCCGGCCGTACGGGCCTGGCTCCGCCGCCTCTTCGAGGACTGTGAGCAGGCGTTCTTCGGGGACACCTGGCAGCGGGTGCGGTTCCAGCTCGCGGCCGACGCCCGGCACAAGGCGGAGCTGCTGCGCCACAAGGGGCTCGCCGAAGCGCTGGCCGCGGTCTCGCCGGCGCTGACGCTCGACACGGAGCGGCAGCAGATCGTGGTGGACAAGCTGGTGACCGGCGGGACCAGCGCGACCCAGCCGGGCGACCGGCACGGGATCACGTTCGTGCCGACCGCGTTCGGCTGGCCGCACCTGTTGGTGCTGCACGCGCCGGGTTGGAAGCCGGTCGTGCACTATCCGGTCAACTCGCCCGAGCTGCCCCGCCCGCAGGCGCTCGACATCGTGCAGCTCCGCCTGGAGGCGGTGGCCCACCCGGTCCGGATGAAGCTCTGCCGCACCCTGGCCCGCGGCGCGCACACCACCGGCGAACTCGCCACCGCGCACAACATCACCGCGCCCGAGGTTTCGCGACACATGGCCGTGCTGAAGAAGGCCGGGCTGCTGTCCACCCGGCGGCGCGGCCGGTACGTACTGCACCACCTCGATCTGACGGCGATGGCCCGGCTCGGCACGGACTTCCTGGAGTCGGTACTGCGGTGAGCCGGCGGGCGGGAGCCCGAACCGGCGCGCCCGGGTCCCGGGTGAGGCTGCGGGCGGGAGCCCGGACCGGCGTGCCCGGGTCCCCCGCGCGCCACGCCAGGGCCCACCGAGCGCCGCGGCGCGCCGAGTTCCCCGCCCGCGCCACGCCAGGTCCGACCGCGCGCCGTGCCCCCGGCCGCCGCCGCTACGACGCCGTACCGCCGGCCCTGACCAGCCCCGTCTCGTACGCCAGCACCACCACCTGCACCCGGTCCCGCAGGCCGAGCTTGGTGAGGATGCGGCCCACGTGGGTCTTCACGGTCGCTTCGGAGAGCACCAGCTTGGCCGCTATTTCGCCGTTCGAAAGGCCCTGGGCGACCAGCAGCATCACCTCGCGCTCCCGGTCGGTGAGCTTGCTGACCTCGGAGCGCTCCGCCTCGGCCGTACTGGTGCTGCTGGGCAGCATGGGCGTGAAGCGGTCGAGCAGCCGGCGGGTGGTGCTGGGGGCGACCACCGCGTCACCGCTGTGCACCGCGCGGATGGCGGTGAGCAGTTCGGCGGGCGGCACGTCCTTGAGCATGAAGCCGCCGGCGCCCGCCTTCAGCGCGGAGAACGCGTACTCGTCGAGGTCGAACGTGGTGAGGATGAGCACCTTGGGTGCGTTCTCGGCGCGGCAGATGCGGGCGGTGGCCTCCACGCCGTCGAGCCGCGGCATGCGGACGTCCATCAGGACGACGTCCACCTGTGTGGACCGCAGCACCTCAAGCGCTTCGAGGCCGTCGCCCGCCTCGGCCACCACGTCCATGTCCGGCTGGGCCGCGAGCACCATGCGGAAGCCGGTCCGCAGCAGCACCTGGTCGTCGACGAGCATCACACGGATCGGCATCGGTTCGGTCGCTTTCTTCAGGTGGTCGTCGAGCGGGGTCTTCGGGTGATCATCGAGCGAGGTCTTGGGACGGCCGTTGCGCCGGAGGGGCGGGCGCTTCGGACGGTCGGCGTACGGGCCGGCCGGGCCCGGTCAGGCCCGCGGGCCGGGGGCGGGTCGGCGGCCGATGGCGGGTCGGCGACCGGTGGGGCGCGGGCGGATGCCCGCCGTGGTGGGGGACGCTACGCGACGCCCCGCGGGGCCCGCTCACCGCCCTCACCTCCCCGGTTTCAGCGGCAACACCGCACTGACCCGGAACCCGCCGCCGCTGCGCGGCCCCGCGTCCAGACTGCCGCCGACCATCCCGACGCGCTCGCGCATGCCGATCAGACCGTGGCCGAGGCCGTCGGCGCCGCCCGCCTCGTACAGTTCGCGCCCGGCACCCCGGCCGTCGTCCTCGATCAGCAGGTCGAGCTCACTGCCCGCGTACACCAGGCGCACGGTCGCGCCGGCGTTCTGTCCGCCGTGCTTGCGCGTGTTGGTGAGCGCTTCCTGCACGATGCGGTACGCGGTCAACTCCACGCCGCTGTCCAGCGGGCGCGGGTCGCCCTCGACCTTGAAGTCGACCGGCAGCCCGGCACCGCGCACCTGCTCTATCAACTCCGTCAACTGCTCCACGCCCGGCTGCGGCACGTACTCGCCGCCCTCGGCGCCCTCCCCGGTACGCAGCACGCCGAGCAGCCGCCGCATCTCGGCCAGCGCCTGCCGGCCGGTGCCCGAGATCGTCTCCAGGGCCTGTTTGGCCTGGTCGGGGGCGGTGTCCAGGACGTAGGCGGCGCCGTCGGCCTGCACCACCATCACCGACACGTTGTGCGCGACCACGTCGTGCAGTTCGCGGGCGATCCGGGCGCGCTCGCCGGCGACGGCCACCTTGGCCTGTGCCTCGCGCTCTCGCTCCAGCCGGGCGGCGCGCTCCTCCAACTGGGCGTAGTAGGCCCGGCGCGTCCTTATCGAGTCGCCGAGCACCCAGGCGAGGGCGAACGGGATGGTCATGAAGAAGACGGAGACGACCGACTGCCAGTCGTTCTGGGCCTCCGGCGGCCAGCGCACCGCGGCGATCAGGGGGGCGATGAGGCCGCCCCCGAGGCCGAGCCAGGAGGACCAGCGGGCGCCGTCGGCCGCGCAGGTGTAGATCAACACCAGCATCGCGAAGTCGGCGGCGTTGACCTCCACGTCGGCGATCAATTGGAGTACGCCGACGCCCGCGCACACCAGCAGCATCATCTCCGGCGCCCGCCGCCGGAACGCGCTGGCCAGGCAGAGCACGCCGCACAGCACGCCGCTCGCCACCGCCGCCACGGGCCCGGGGCGCTTGTCCAGGTGGACCTCAACGATCCAGAGCAGCGAGACGGCCGCCAGCATGACGGCCCAGAAGCCGTCCACACCGGTCGGATGTCTGCGGAGGAAATCGTAGAGACGCTGCACGTCACCCAGCGTAGGCAGGGGAAGTAAGTGCAGAGGTCAACCGGACGGTCGATCCGGTACGCCCCGGCGTACTCCCCAAGGTGGAGATCGAGCGCTCACTTTCCTCCGTATTGCTGCCCCGTATGAGCAAAAGTGCAGGTCAGCGAGGTGCCGATGGAAGGGGTGAGCCCTGCCTCGCCCGGGTGGGGCACAGCTCACGTCCGGGCCGACCGTCCGCGCCGCCGGCCGTCCCACCGCGACGAAACCGGTCGTACGGGGCGCATCGGCGGCCCCCCGGCGCGCGCGGGCGCGACGTCGGGCGCCGGGCCGCGGCGGAGGCGCGGCCGGGAGCGGCGAAGATGGAAGCGGAGCGGGTACGCGCTCGACGCCGGCCGGGCGCGGGCCGGGGCCCCAAGCAGCGGAGAGAACGGCCGGACCAGGTGGAACAGACAGGCCCGAGGACGGGACCACCCGAACCATCCGACGAGGCGGGCGACGCCAACGCGGCCCCTAGCCCCGCGGGGCGGTCCGCGGAGGACGTCGGGTGGCGGGAGGCGACCGAGTCCGCGCTGTACGGGCCGAACGGCTTCTACCGGCGCCCCGAGGGCCCCGCGGGCCACTTCCGCACCTCCGTGCACGCCTCGCCGCAGTACGCACAGGCCATCGCCACCCTGCTGACCCGGGTGGACGCGGCGCTCGGACACCCCGCCGAACTCACCCTGCTCGACGTGGGCGCCGGCCGCGGCGAACTCCTGCGGGACGTGTTGGCCGCGCTGGATGCGGCGGACCCGTTGGCAGCGGTGGATGTGCTGGATGTGCTGGATGCGGCGGACAGTGCCGCGGGGGGCGGGGCCGGTGCCACCGCCGGGGAAGCGGGCGCCAGGGCTGGCGGGGGCGGTGCCACTGCTGGCGAGGGCGATGCCACGGCTGGCGGGAGCGGCAGGGCCGCGCGCGGGCTCGTGAGCAGGCTCCGACCGTGTGCCGTCGAGCGCGCCGAACGGCCGGCCGGGCTCGACCCGCGCATCGAGTGGCTCGCCGAGCTCCCCGCGCCCGGCTCGCTGACCGGCCTGTTGATCGCCAACGAGTGGCTGGACAACGTGCCGCTCGACGTGGTCGAAGTGGCCGCGGACGGCATGCCGCACCTGGTGCGGGTGGCGCCGGACGGTACGGAGCGGCTCGGCGGGCCGGTGTCGGCCGCGGACGCCGCATGGCTGGCGGCGTGGTGGCCGCTCGGCCCCGAACCGGGTCTGCGCGCCGAACTCGGAGCGCCCCGCGACGCCGCCTGGGCCCGGGCCGTGGCCTGCCTGCACGCCGGGCTCGCGGTCGCCGTCGACTACGCGCACGAGCGCGCGGAGCGCCCCCCGTACGGCACCCTCACCGGCTTCCGCGCCGGCCGCGAGGTCCGCCCCGTACCGGACGGCTCGTGCGACCTGACCGCCCATGTGGCACTGGACGCCTGCGCGGCTGGGGTGGCCGGCATGGCTGAGGTGGCCGGCGCGACCGGTGCGGCCGAGGTGGTTGGCGTAAGCGGTGTGGCCGAGGTGGCCAGTACGGCTGAGATGGCTGGTGCGGTCGATGCGGCCAGTGCGGCCGAAGTGGCTGGGGCAGCCGAGTCCTCGCCCCAAGCCCCAGCCCCGGCCTCGCCCCAAGCCCCGACCCACGGCACCGACACCCCCGCGATCCGCACCCAACGAGCAGCCCTGCACGCGCTCGGCGTGCGGGGGCGGCGACCGCCGTTGGCGCAGGCCAGCAGCGATCCGGTCGGCTATCTGCGGGCGCTGGGCGCGGCCGGCGCCGCGGCCGAGTTGACCGACCCCGCGGGCCTCGGGCGCTTCCGCTGGCTGTGTCAGCCCGTACGGGGACTCTCCGTCGACCGAGTGCTCCCCCAACCACCCCGGGACGCGGCCGAAACCCGTCGGGGCGAGCTGAGAGACTAGGGCGCATGACGGAGACGACAGTCGGCATCGGCGGAGCGGCGGAGAGCACCGACATGGTGCTCAACATCGGACCGCAGCACCCGTCGACGCACGGCGTGCTGCGGCTGCGGCTGGTGCTCGACGGCGAGGTCATCACCCACGCGGAGCCGGTCATCGGCTACATGCACCGCGGTGCGGAGAAGCTGTTCGAGGCGCGTGACTACCGCCAGATCATCATGCTCGCCAACCGGCACGACTGGCTCTCCGCCTTCTCCAACGAGCTCGGCGTGGTGCTCGCCGTCGAGCGGATGCTCGGCATGGAGGTGCCCGAGCGCGCGGTGTGGACCCGCACCCTGCTGGCCGAATTGAACCGCGTCCTCAACCACCTGATGTTCCTCGGCTCGTACCCCCTCGAACTGGGCGGCATCACCCCGGTCTTCCACGCCTTCCACGAGCGCGAGGAGCTCCAGGCCGTCATGGAGGAGATCTCCGGCGGCCGGATGCACTTCATGTTCAACCGGGTCGGCGGCCTCAAGGAGGACCTGCCCGCCGGCTGGCTCGGCCGGGCGCGCGCGGCGGTGGCCGAGGCGCGTTCGCGGATGGACGTCTATGACCGGTTGGTGCTCGGGAACGACATCTTCCGGGCCCGCACCCGCGACGTGGGCGTGCTCACCGCCCAGGCGGTGCACGGGTACGGGGTCAGCGGACCGATCGCCCGCGCCTCCGGCGTCGACTTCGACCTCCGGCGCGACGAGCCGTACCTCGCGTACGGGGAGCTCCGCGACACGCTGCGCGTCGTCACCCGCAGCGAGGGCGACTGCCTGGCCCGCTTCGAATGCCTGCTTGACCAGACGCACAACTCGCTCGACCTCGCCGACGCCTGCCTGGACCGCATCGCCGACCTGCCGCCCGGCCCGATCAACCAGCGGCTCCCCAAGGTGCTCAAGGCCCCCGAGGGCCACACCTACGCCTGGACCGAGAACCCCCTCGGTCTCAACGGCTACTACCTCGTCTCCAAGGGCGAGAAGACCCCCTACCGCCTCAAACTCCGCTCGGCCTCCTTCAACAACATCCAGGCCCTGACCGACCTGCTCCCCGGCACCCTGGTCGCCGACATGGTCGCCATCCTCGGCTCGCTGTTCTTCGTCGTCGGCGACATCGACAAGTAGGGCGAGTAGGGGCTGATTCGGTCCGTGCGGGCAGTGGGGCTGCACGGGCGGTGGTCCGTACGGACCGTGAGCTGCACGGGCCCGGGCCGTACGAGTGGCGGTCCGTACGGGCCCAGGCCGTACGAGTAGCTGGCCATACGGGCCCCGGGCCCGGGCCGGTCGCCGGGCGGTTCTCGCCCCCGTACGAAACGCCGCCGGGGCCCGGGCGGCGGGGGGGGGGGGGGGGGGGGGGGGGGGGGGGGGGGGGGGGGGGGGCCGCCGGGGGGGGCGGGGGGGGGGGGGGGGGGGGGGGG
>NZ_JBEHZD010000305.1:0-9359 GCF_040240285.1 Streptomyces sp. HSW2009
GGCCGCGTCAGAGGTGTATACGAGACCGGGACCCCCACTGCTGCTGGGTCTCCCGCCAGCCCGCCGGCCCCGGCCGCACCGACTTCAGCCGCACCGACTCCAGCCGCGCCGGCCGCGCCTGCCGCGGCCCAGCCGCGCCTGACCTGGACCGAGGACGGCACGTCGTACGAGGCGCGGTGGCGTTCGGAGAGCGGCGTGCCGGCGCCCCGGCGGGTGGTGATCGGCGACGACAGGATGACGGCGGACGCGGCGTACAAGCTGGTCTGCGAGGGCACGGCGGTGCTCTGGCGCGGGGACTACCACCAGGCGCGGCAGCTCCTCCAGGCGCTGGCCCGGCGCACCGACCGCAGCGCGGACCGCAAGCGCCCGGCCCGCAGACGGCGCGGCGGCGCGGGCGCACCGCTCCCGGCGGACGGGGCCGCAGCGCCCGCGGGCGCGCCGGACGAGTCCCCCGCCCACGCCTTCCACCTGCACCGCAAGGCGCAGGCGCAGCGCGCGCGGCTGCTCGGCATGGTGCTGGTCCCGGTCGAGCCCGGGCCGGAACCGGCGGCCGGTCCCCGCATCCCCCTGCGGCGTGCCCCGGACGTGGCCGCGGCCGGCCGGGAGGCGTGGGGTGCGGACGCCGCGGCCGAGCCGGCGGTGATCTCGCTGCGCGAACTCCTCGGCCTCGTCGGCGCCCACGAATGGCGCCGCAAGGGCGTGCCGATCGACGCGCTCGGCGGGGACCTCGTGCACCCGTACTACGGGGTGTTCTCGCCGATCAGGGGCGAGTACGTGGACCTGGTGGCGCAGGCGCCGCTGCCTGCCGGCGCCGCCGACCTGGCCTTCGACATCGGCACCGGCACCGGCGTGCTGGCCGCCGTGCTCGCCCGGCGCGGCGTGCGGCGGGTGGTCGGCACGGACCAGGACCCCCGCGCGCTCGCCTGCGCGCGCGAGAACGCGGCTGCGCTCGGCGTCGCGGAGCAGGTGGAGGTGGTCGCCGCCGACCTCTTCCCCGCCGGTCGGGCGCCGCTCGTGGTGTGCAACCCGCCCTGGGTGCCGGCCAAGCCCACCTCACCGGTGGAGTACGCGGTGTACGACCCGGACAGCCGCATGCTCCGCGGCTATCTGAGCGGCCTCGCCGCCCATCTGACGCCGGCGGGCGAGGGCTGGCTGATCCTCTCCGACCTGGCCGAACACCTCGGCCTGCGCACCAGGGCCGAACTGCTCGACCTCATAGCGGCGGCCGGGCTGCGCGTCGTCGACCGGCTGGACGTCCGCCCCCGGCACGGCCGCGCCACCGACCGGACGGACCCGCTGCACGCGGCCCGGGCGGCGGAAGTGACCTCGCTGTGGCGGTTGACCGCGATACCGGGGGAGGGGCGGGCGCCCGCGGCGCAGTAGCCCGCTGGCTTGGGCCCGGGCCGGCGCCCGGCAGCGCGTCGCCTGCCCGCCGGGGCGAAGCCACGTACGAGCAGGGAGCCGTCTGTGGGACGGAAGCAGTCTGCGGTACGGGCCGCCGGGCGGGTCGGGCCGACGGGCAGCCGGCTCGGCCGGGCGAGCCGGCCGGCCGAGCACCGGCAGCGGCGCGAACGCTCAGCCCGCGAGCTGTCGGTCGGACTCCGCGATGGCCAGGTCGTTGATGCTCGCGTAGCGCCGCTGCATCAGGCCGTCCGGGGCGAACTCCCACTGCTCGTTGCCGTAGCTGCGCCACCACTGGCCGCTGTCGTCGTGCCACTCGTAGGTGAAACGTACGGAGATCCGGTGGTCGGTGTACGACCACAGCTCCTTGCGCAGTCGGTACGCGTGCTCGCGCCGCCACTTCTCGGTCAGAAAGGCGCGGATCTGGTCGCGTCCGCGCAGGAAGACGTCGCGGTTTCGCCACTCGGAGTCCTCCGTGTACGCCAGCGCCACCCGCTCGGGGTCGCGCGAGTTCCACGCGTCCTCGGCGTTCTGTACCTTGCGGCGCGCGGTCTCCTCGGTGAACGGCGGCAGTGGGGGCAAGGGGGACATGGGTTGCTCCTCCGTCGGGACGTGCGTGCCGGGCATGCGTGCCGGGCGCCCGGGCGTGACCAGGGCGCATGGTGGAGAACGGGCGTTCTCCAGCCCTGCCGGGTACAGTAGGAGAACCATCGTTCTTCGCGCAAGTGTCGCCGGCCCGTACGAGCCCACGGCGCTGCCGGCAGCACGGCGACCAGGCGGCGACGGGAGCGGCGGCAGCGGCGGCAGGGACGGCGACGGTGGCGGCAGTGGTGCCGGCGCGTCGATCGATGAGCGAAGCAGAAGCGAGGTGGGTGCGGGATGGCGGCGAGTGCGGCGGCCGACGAACAGGTCCGGGTGCGGGTCCTGGACGCGGCCGAGGGGCTGTTCTACGCCCGGGGCGTGCGGGCGGTGGGCATGGATGCGGTACGCGGCGCCGCCGATGTCTCCCTCAAGCGCCTCTACCAGCTCTTCCCGGCCAAGGAACGGCTGGTGGAGGAGTTCCTGCGGCGCCGCGACCAGTCCTGGCGCGCCGCCCTCACCCGCTACGCCGACGCCCGGCCCACCCCGCGCGCCCGGCTGCTCGCGGTCTTCGACTGGCTCGCCGAGTGGTTCGCCGAGCCGGGCTTCCGGGGCTGTGCCTTCATCAACTGCTATGCCGAACTCGGCGGCACCTCACCGGCCGTCGCCGACCTGGCGCGTACCCACAAGCAGGCGGTACGGGAGTACCTCGGCGAACTGACCGCGGCCCTGGACGTCGCCGCCCCCGAGGCGCTCGCCGGCCAGTTGGCCCTCCTCGTCGAGGGCGCCATCACCACCGCGGCCCTCACCGCCTCCGCCACCCCGGCCCACGAGGCCCGCACCGCCGCCGCGGCCCTGCTCGACGCGGCGGGCGCCCGCGCGCCCGAAGCCGGGGGAAGCGGCGGGGGTGCCGGGGCCGAGGGGTGAACGGGCCGGGGTGCCGGGCTGAGGAGCGAGCGGCCGGCGCTGTGGCGGAGGGGGTGCGGCCTGGGCCTGGACCGGCCGCTATCTCGACGGGGGAGCGGCCTGGACGGGGCGGCTGCCCCCGACTCCGCCGACCTCGACGGATCAGCGGCTGGGGCGCCGGGCCCTAACGGCTGTGCGGCCGGGGGCGCCGGTGTGCCGGCCCGGCCCTGAGGGTGAGCGACCGGCGGCCCGTACCGTACGGAAAGTACGGGCCACCCCCGCAGGCCCCGTCTACCCCTCCTCGCCCGCCACTTCAAGCACCGCCTTGCCCGGCACTCGGCGCTCGCTCAGCTCCCGCGCCGCTTCGGTGGCGCGGCTCCAGTCGCCGCGCCAGGCGATCTGCGGGTCGATGGTGCCGCTGGCGAGCAGGCCGGCGAGCCAGGTCAGGTCCGCGCCGAGCCGCGTCGCGTCCTGGAGCAGGTAGAAGGAGGTCAGCGCACGGTTGTGGCGGCCGAGGTGGCCGAAGAGCGCCCCGAAGGGGAAGTGCTCGCCGGTGCCGGCGGCGTGCCCGACCGCGACCAGTGTCCCGTGCGGCTCCAACGAGGCGTAGGCGGACACGAGTTGGTCACCGCCCACCATGTCGAGCACCCCGTACACCGGGCCGCTGGGCACCAGGCCGACCTCCACCCCGAGCGCGCCGCCGACCCCGCCGCCAGCTTTGCCGCCGACCCCGCCGCCGTCGGCCCTGCCGTCGCCGTCCCCGGCCCCGGTCTGCTGCGACCCGTCGGCCGCCGCCCCGACGTGGCCGATCTCCGCGGCGCCGAGCGCCCGTAGTCCCTCGGCGCCGGCCGGCGTGCTGGTAGCGGCGATGACGTGCGCGCCGCCGAGCGCCGCGAGTTGTACGGCGTACCGGCCCACGCCCCCGCCCGCGCCGGTGACCAGAATGCGGCGGCCCAGGACGCTGCCGAGCCGGCGCAGCCCGCGCAGCGCCGAACCCGCGGCCACCGGGAGCGTGCTCGCCGCGGCGAGGCTCACCCCGGCCGGTACGGAACCGATCAACTCGGTGTCCACGGCGCGCAATTCGGCCCACGCGCCGCCGTCGCCGAGCGTCACCACCCGGCTGCCGACGGCGGGTCCCGTGCCGTCGGCTGCGGCCTGCACCACCGTGCCCGCCGCGTCCCAGCCCGGCACCGCGCCCTGCGGGCCGTCCGGGATGACGGCGTCCACCTCGCCCCGGTTAAGGGAGAACGCGGCCACCCGCACCAGCGCCTGTCCGGGACCGGGCTCCGGGTCGGCGGTCTCGGTCAGGCGCAGCCCACCCGGGGCCTCGTGGTCGATCACCCATGCGCGCATGGCTCACTCACATCCCTCGTATCGGGGGGCCGGCGGCCCCGCCCCGAGATAGTGCCACTGAGTGGCATAAGCGTTCAAGGGGCATTTGCCGTCGCGGTGCAGGGGGCGACGTACACTGCTCGCGTGACCTCCGCCGCCGACCCCGCAGACCCGAAGGAACCGGCCGGCCCGACGACCGGCGCCGCACCCGCGGCCGACACCGCCCCCGAACCTCCGCCTGAGACCCCGCAGCGCCTCCCGCTGCGCGAGCGCAAGAAGCTGCGGACCCGGCAGGCGCTGGTCGACGCGGCGCTGCGGCTGTTCACCACGCAGGGCTTCGCCGAGACCACGCTCGATCAGCTCGTGGACGCCGTGGAGGTCTCCAAGCGGACCTTCTTCCGCGCCTTCTCCGGCAAGGAGGACGTGGCACTCGCACCCGAGAAGGAGCTCTGGGACACCTATCGGCGCCGGATCGAGGCCAGCGAACTCGACGGCCCGCTGCTCACCGCGTACCAGGACGCCCTCATCGCCGCCATCGCCGACATGTCCGACGGCTGGGAGGGCCGGTTCCTGGTCAGCCGGGCCCTCGCCGACCGCACGCCGGCCCTGACCGCCCACAGCCTCCAGCACTGCGCGGAGGTGACGGACGCGGTGGTGGCCACGGTGGTCGAGCGGCTCCCCGCCGAACGCGGGATCGGCGCGCTCCCCGCCCGGCTGCTCCTCGAACTGATGGTGGCCGCCTGGCGCAACGCGCTGCGCGAGTGGTCCACCGGGGCCGGCCGCGACCC
Organism: Streptomyces sp. HSW2009; assembly: GCF_040240285.1. Lineage (NCBI taxonomy): Bacteria > Bacillati > Actinomycetota > Actinomycetes > Kitasatosporales > Streptomycetaceae > Streptomyces > Streptomyces sp. HSW2009. Next base: position 5,007 of record NZ_JBEHZD010000305.1, read on the forward strand.
GGCGACCGCCGGCGCCGACGACCGCGAGGCACTCCGCGCCAGCGTCCGCGCCTCCTTCACGGCCCTCCCCGCCGTGGCCCCCCTCCTCCAGCCGTAACCCCGACCGCCCCACGGCCCCGGCCCGCCACCCCCGGGCCCACCCCGACCGCAAGCCCCTGCCCCGTACGCGTACGACCTGTATGCAACTCGCCTGCAACCCGCATGCACTCCGTGCACAACCCGCACACGACATGCGCCGCACCGCATACAACGTCCATCACCTTGTACACATCGCGCGCCGCGCCGCATACAACGCCTGCCACCTTGTATGCATCCCGCGCCGCGTCGCATCCCCTTGTATGCATGTCGCGCAGCGATGCATACAACGCCCGCCTCTCGTATGCATCGCGCACGGCGTCGCATGCAACGCCCGCCACTCCGTATGCATCGCGCGCGGCCTCGCACGCAACGCTCGCCATCCCGCGCCGCGTCACATACAGCGCCTGCCACCCCGCCCGCCGACTCGGGAAGGGGGCCGGGGAAAGAGGGGCGGAAAACGGAGCAGGGCCCTCCCCGTTTCGCGGTACGGGATGGGCCCTGCTTCCGTGAGTGCGGGCGCGGCGCGCCGGCGCACGCCGTTCGGCGGCGTGCGGCGTGCCGTCACTCCTCCAGGGTCAGCCCCTTGCGGAGCTTGTTCAGCGTGCGGGAGAGCAGTCGGGAGACGTGCATCTGGGAGATGCCGAGTTCCTCGCCGATCTCCGACTGGGTCATGTTCGCCACGAACCGCAGCGAGAGGATCTTGCGGTCGCGCGGCGGGAGCTCGGCGATCAGCGGTTTGAGCGACTCGACGTACTCGATGCCTTCGAGTCCGTGGTCCTCGTAGCCGATCCGGTCGGCCAGCGCGCTTTCGCTGTCGTCCTCCTCCGGCTGGGCGTCCAGCGAGCTCGCGGTGTACGCGTTGCTCGCGGCCATGCCCTCGATGACCTCTTCGTTGCTGAGGTCGAGACGCTCGGCGAGTTCGCCGACGGTGGGCGCGCGGTCGAGCTTCTGGGCGAGCTCGTCACCGGCCTTGGCCAGGTCGAGCCGCAGCTCCTGGAGCCGCCGCGGGACCCGCACCGACCAACTGGTGTCCCGGAAGAAGCGCTTGATCTCGCCGATGATCGTCGGCATCGCGAAGGTGGGGAACTCCACGCCGCGGCTGAGCTCGAACCGGTCGATGGCCTTGATCAGGCCGATGGTGCCCACCTGGATGATGTCTTCCATCGGCTCGCTGCGGGAGCGGAACCGGGAAGCGGCGAACTTGACCAGGGCCAGGTTCAGCTCGACCAGGGTGTTGCGGACGTACGCGTACGCATGGGTGCCTTCCTCAAGCGACTCAAGGCGCTCGAAGAGGGTCTTGGACAGGGCCCTCGCGTCGACCGGGCCGACCTCGTCGAAGGGCGGGATCTCGGGCAGGTCGTCGAAGTACTCGGCGAGCGCCGGCTCCTGCGGGGCGGCGTCAGCCGGGAGGTCCGCAGACGGTGTCAGCTCGTCCTGCTGGGGCGAGGGTGTCGACGAGGCGGGGTCCCGAATGTGTTCGGTGCGCGATTCGTCGAGCCGGGGTGACATGGGTGTCCTCCATCATTCTCGGCATATGGCTGCCGAAGCCATAACGTCGTGCTGCGGTGAGCGGCGCCTCCAAAGCCGGGCCGTGTTCGGGTGTGTCCATCTACGCCTACCCGCATTGACCCGGAAGTGGCAAGTGCGTGTTGTCCGTATTTGGTGATATATGCCAGTTGTTCGGCTACCGCACGCCGTATCGAAGGCGTAGGGTTCGAGGCGCGCAATCGAAAGCCACGAGACGCCAGAAGAGGTGCGTGCATGGACCCCGGGATGGTCGGCAGCGCGAGCAGGGGCCGACTGCGAGTCGAGGTACGGCACCACGGAGCGAGCGCGGTAGTGACGCCGGCGGGTGAGCTCGACCACCACACCGCCGAGTTGTTGCGCGAGCCACTGGAGCAGTGCGTCACCGACGGACGCTCCCGGCTGGTCGTCGACTGCTCGCGGCTGGAGTTCTGTGATTCCACGGGCCTGAACGTGCTGCTCGGCGCCCGGCTGAAGGCCGAGGCCGCAGGGGGTGGGGTCCATCTCGCTGGCATGCTCCCCGTCGTGGCCCGGGTCTTCGAGATCACCGGCGCCGATGCCGTCTTTACCGTGCACGACACATTGGACGCGGCACTCATCGAGTGATGCGGGCCTGGTCTGTCGTGTGCGCTTCTTGCGTGCGTTACTTGAGTCACACGGCCCGGGTCGAAGAAGTGGGTGTTCTCACGCCGCGCCCGGGCAGGAGACAGCTAAATCTGCTCGACGTGACAGGCAGCCCCTGTCCCTGAATCGGTGAATCGGTGAGGTGAAGCGCTGATGAGCACCGCGCGGCCGTACTCGCCGGGTGACCGCGGCCCGGAGGCTGATGCCACCGCTCCGGCCCGCCCGTCGCACGGGCAGATCCGCCGACTCACCCTGATAGACGCCAGCGGCGCGGTGCCGCGCGCCCGCGACTTCGCGCGCGAGGCACTGCGCGACTGGGGCTGGCTGCCGGCCTCGACGGCGGACCAGCGGGCCGCCGCCGAAGACGTCCTGCTGGTCGTCTCGGAGCTGGTCACCAATGCCTGCCTGCACGCCGAGGGGCCCGAAGAGCTGCGGGTGAGCTGCGGCGACAAGTCGCTCCGGCTTGAGGTCCGCGACCGGGGAGCGGGCACCCCCGCGCCCCGCACACCGCACCGCGCCGGCCGCCCCGGTGGCCATGGGATGTTCATCGTGCAGCGCCTCTGCCTCGACTGGGGTGTCATACGGAACGCTGACGGTGCCGGAAAAACGGTCTGGGCGGAACTCGCCGCGCCAGGCTGACCCACCCGGTTCGCCCACTCCGCCGCAGCCCCACGGCGCTCCGCGCCACCACCCACCCCCACCCCGTAGCCATCGCCGCTCCCCGTGGCCGGCCTCCACACGCCTGCCCCGACCACCTCCGAGGGAATGCTCAGGGCCCCCCCCCCGGGGGGGGGGGGCCCGGGGCGTTACAGCAAGCCGTCCCACATCTGCTCAAGCAGCACCGCCCACCAGTTCTCCGGCGAGGCGAGCGCCGCCGGGTCGAGGGCGGACAGGTGGTTCTGGAAGTCGACCGTCCAGCGGCCCGCCTGGTCCGGCGTCAGCCCGGTCCGCAGTCGCCACATCCAGCCCAGCAGACCCAGGCAGCGCACGAACTCCGGCAGCCCGGTGTTGACGAACTGCGGCGGCACCGGGGCGCCGCCGGGGCCGCCCTCCACGGGCACCGCGACGATGTGCGCCGTGCCGTACTGCACGCACAGTTGGCGGCCGTAGTCGTTGCCCATCACCAGGTACGAACCGGCGTCGGACGCGGGCTGCACCTGGCGTTCGGCGGCGAGTTCGGCGAGCGTGGGCACCGGGCGGCCGGGCTGCGCCTGCGCCCAGAAGAACGGTCCGAAGTCGACCGGCAGTCCGGCCCACACCAGCGTCTGCGCGACGATGTCCGGCACGCCCTGCCGGGAGACGGCGCGCTGGTCGAAGCGGAAGATCCCCTGCGGCCCGAACGCGTTGAGCAACTCCTGTGCCAGGCCCTCCGGCGGCACCGCGGGGGCCCGCTGGATCTGGCTGGGGTGCGGCAGCGGCACCCGCACCGGCGCCGGACGGGCCGGCCCGTCCGCCACCTGGTGCAACTCGCCCTGGTGCTCGATCAGATGCCGTACGCCCTGCTGCCGGGTCGCGTGGTCGCGGCCGTACGGGGCGGTGTGGCTGATGCGCACCTGCGGCCAGGACTCGCGGATCATCCGGGCGCAGTAGCCGCCCGGCAGGTCGCAGCACTCCAACTCGGTGTGCAGTTCGAGCACCTGCTGCGGCGGCACGTTCATGGCCCGCAGCTCGTGCAGGATCTGCCACTCCGGGTGCGGGGTGCCCGGCGCGGAGCGGCGGATGATCTGCTGCTCGGAGCCGTCCTGCGCGCGGTAGCGGAGCACCGCCATGTAGCCGGGGCCGACCGTGGGGACCCCGGGGGGCGGCTGCGGGTAGCCGTAGGGCTGCGCCATCGCGGGCGCGCCCGGCATGCCGACGCCGGGCTGCGGGGGCATGCCCGGGTGGCCGCCCAGCGGCGGGGCGTGCGGTACGGGCGCGCCGTGCGGCGGATGCGGGCCGCCGACACCGGGCTGTCCCGGCGGGATCGGGCCGCCGGGGCCGGCCAGCATCGTCGCGGCGGCGTGCACCCCACCGGGTGCACCCGGCACTCCGGGCGCGCCAGGTGCGCCGGGAGTAGTGCGGCGCGCCCCTCGACGTCGCCGAACGGCAGCACGTTCAGCCGGGACGTCGCGTCGGTCACCTCGGCGA